>JAFGNV010000205.1 GCA_016926805.1 Anaerolineae bacterium | reverse complement strand
TCTTGCTGGACTGGTATCTCAACTGGTACGTCAACAACGACCCCGGCAAACGGGCTACCCAGAAAAACGCGCCCATTTACCCCGCCCTCACTACCGACCCCGACATTCCTAACTGGCGATTGACGGTTGAGGAGCGCAAGCGCATTTTGTTGACCCACATTTTTGGCGTAGACATTGACCCCCAGGCCGTGGAAGTGACCAGACTCTCTTTGCTCTTGAAGGTGCTGGAAGATGAGCAAAGCATACCTAAACAATTAAGTTTGGAACAAGAGCGAGTCCTACCCGACCTTGACCAAAATATCAAGTGCGGTAACTCTCTGATTGGCTGGGATTTTTTCGATGGGCGACAAATGGGCTTGGGGCTGTTTGATGAGGAGGAACGATACCGTGTGAATCCCTTTGATTGGCAGACCGAATTTCCCGAAGTGATGCAAGCGGGTGGGTTTGATGCGGTGGTTGGGAATCCGCCGTATGGGGCACAAATTACGTCTTCGGAAACAAACTATGTGCGAGAAAGATTTAAAGATACTTCAAATTCATTCGACTCTTACGAGTTATTTCTTATTCAAGCCGCACGTGTTTTAAAAAAATCTGGACGATTTTCTATGATTATTCCATCGTCTTGGTTGACAGGACAGAAATATGTTTCATCGCGGAAGTTTTTAATATCCACTCTTGCGCCGTCTGTAGCCTATGCTATGCCATTTGATGTGTTCAAGACCGCTTATATTGACACAGCTATTGCGGTATTCACACACTCTAAAGAAGTTGAGGATTGTCTTATTCACTATTTCCCCAAAAAAGAAAAGTTGACGACTATCCCCGACGATGTAGGGAAGCTTGTTCCCATACCAAATATCCAATCTGACTCCGAATATCGTTTTTCGGTTATACATTCCAGACAAATAGCCCCTATTATTTCTAAATTAAAGGAGAGTGGTCTAACCTTTGGTGATTGGTTTGATATTCAGCGAGGTGTACAACCATATAGCAGACAAAAACATTCTAAGGAACAAATTAAGGAAAAATTTTTACACGCTGATTTGCGTTTGACTGATGAGTACTTACCTGAACTTCAAGGTAAAGAATTATCAAGATACTATGTAGACCCACAGCGAACCTCTTTTATTCGGTATTGCTCTGAAATCGCATCTATACGGCAATTAAGAATGTTTCAGGGGGAACGGGTTGTACTGCGTCGTCTTCTGACAAGAAAATTTCGGTTACAGGCTAGTCTAGCGAAAGAAACCATGATAACTACAGACAATGTACTCAATTTAGTCCCTTGCAATTCAGATGCAGATGTGCCTTTTGCATTAGGGATTTTGAATTCTCGATTGATTTCATGGTTTTACGTAAATATATCAATGATTGCTCAAAAAGATGATTTTCCTCAAGTGCATATATCCGCCTTGTCAAGTCTCACTATCCCAGTGACCGACAAGACCCGCCACGATAACTTGGATGCTCTTGTAGAGCAAATGCTCACCCTGCACCAACAACTAACCCAACCCCAAACGCCCCCGGCCAAAACCGTGCTGCACCGTCAAATTGAGGCCACCGACCGGCAAATTGATAAGCTGGTTTATGAATTGTATGGTCTAACGGCTGAGGAAATCAAGATTGTCGAGGGGCAGGGGTAGCCAATGTCTGATTACAAAACCATTCTACTGAAACTAAATAAAAATCTCAACATCCTGCAAGAGCGTGAAGCCAAGTATGGCGGCAATGCGCCGCTTGACCTGCTCAACCAGATTAGGGACCACCAAGAAGCCATTACTCTCACTGAGCGAGCCATTGCCGGTGAAATCACCGAGGCTGACTGGCAAGAAGCCTTACAGCCTCTTAATTTGAGTTTAACCGCCACCAATATTTTTCAATTTTTTATTCAAGCCGTTCCTTTGTGGATCATAGTTAGCCTTGGGATTATTCTGCTGATTATTTTGGGTGTTGGTATTATTAATGTTGGGCCGATAAGTATGGCTCTCTTCCCTACTGCCACGCCCACCGTCACCCCTACCCCAACGGCCACGCCCCTGCCTTTCCAGCCTGAAAAAGATAATGAAACGCTGATTGTGATTGCCACCTTTCACGAAACCACCGCCACCCATACCGAACCCCACGTCAAAATCAAACGAGCCATTGAGGCGGCTGCCCAAGAAGTTGGTTTGGAGTCCTTGCGCGTAGAAATTCACCCTACTGAACTGAACGCCGACCAACGAGCAGAAGCCGAGACTCTGGGTGAACAATACAACGCCAGCATGGTTATATGGGGCGAAGATACCGGAGTGCAGGTGCTGGTCAACTTTTTTAACCTCAAAGAGCCGGATTTTGAGGCTGTCTATGTTGAGATTGGGGAAACGTTGCGCACCCAGATTGCCAACCCTACCGCCTATGCTGGTTTCATTACCAGCGATTTACCCGCCCAACTGACGTTTCTGTCGTTGTTTGCGGCGGGGCAATCCTACTACATCCAGGCAGAATATCCGGCAGCCATCAAGGTGATTGAAAAGGCGGTGGCCTCGTTGCCGTCAGATACATCTTCATTGGCTGGCATCGCGGAAGCTTATTTTTTCCTCGGCTGGCTTTATGGAGTCCCCCCTGCTGATTTAGAACGCGCAGTTCTGGATTACAGCCAGGCGCTTGACCTCAATCCAGAATTTGCGGAAGCCTATAACAATCGTGGGATTACTTACTATGACCTGGGTCAGACCGAGGCCGCCCTGGCTGACTACAACCGGGCGCTGGACCTCAATCCAGAACTTGCGGCAGCCTATAACAATCGCGGGAATACCTACAAAAACCTGGGCCAGACCGAGGTCGCCCTGACTGATTACAACCAGGCGCTTAACCTCAATCCGGCAGACGCGGAAGTCTATTTCAATCGCGGGAGTACTTACTATGACCTGGGCCAGACCGAGGCTGCTTTGACCGATTTCAACCAGGCGATTGATCTCAACCCGGAATATGCGAAAGCCTATATTAATCGCGGAATTATTTACTATGACTTGGGCCAGTATCAGGCCGCCCTGACCGACTACAATAAAGCGCTTGACCTTAACCCGGAATATGCGGAAGCCTATAATAACCGCGGGAATACTTACAACGCCCTGGGGCAATACGAGGCTGCTCTGGCCGACTACAACCAAGCGCTTGACCTCAATCCGGAATATGCGGAAGCCTATCTCAATCGCGGGGTTGCCTACAAAAACTTGGGCCAGTACGAAGCAGCTCTGGCCGACTACAACCAGGCGCTTGACCTCAATCCGGCAGATGCGGAAGTCTATTTCAATCGCGGGAATACTTATTATGACCTGGGTCAGACCGAGGCTGCTCTGGCCGACTACAGCCAGGCGCTTGACCTCAACTCAGAACTCGCGGAAGCCTATCTCAATCGCGGGCTTATTTACTATAACCTGGGCCAGACCGAGGCTGCCCTGGCCGACTATAACCAGACGCTTGACCTCAATCCAGAATTTGTGGAAGCCTATAACAATCGTGGGCTTGCTTACTATGACCTGGGTCAGACCGAGGCTGCTCTGGCTGACTACAGCCAGGCGATTGATCTCAACCCGGTCTATGCTGAGGCATATCTCAATCGCGGGGTTGTCTATAACAACTTGGGCCAGTATGAGGCCGCCCTGACTGACTACAGCCAGGTGATCAACCTCAATCCAGAACTTCCTGTAGCCTATAACAATCGTGGGAATGCTTACGCAAACCTGGGCCAGACCGAGGCTGCTCTGGTCGACTACAGCCAGGCGCTTGAGCTCAACCCGGCCTATGCTGAGGCTTATTACAATCGTGGGAATACTTACTATGACTTGGGCCAGTATGAGGCTGCCCTGGCCAACTATGAACAAGCATTAGCTATTTTTAAAGAACAGCTTGGCCCTGATCATCCTTATACCAAAATGACGCAGGAAAATATTGCTGAAGTTCGTAAAGAGATGGATAAATAATTGTTTTGGTTTTTTCAATATGTTATACGGCCTCACGGTAGAAGAAATAAGGATTGTGGAAGGTATAGATAAATTTGCCCCTGGCAAACGACTCATTTGCCCCTGGCAAACCGGCCGTTTCCCCCCGGCAAACGACTCGTTTGCCTATGGCAAAATCTGGATTATTCGCTATCAACCGGCGCATGTGGTCACATTGTAAGTGATACCACACTCAGTAGATCACAAAAGTTGGAGAAACCGGGTTTCTTGGCTCAAATCGGACTGATGAGAAAGCGATAGAAGCCCGGTTTCTGGCCCCCACTTGTTGAAATTGTGATTTACTGACATTACTTTTGCCCATCCCCCCTTAGTCCCCCCTTCCCGGGGGAAGGGGGGAAGTTTAAGGAGCGGGTCAATTTCTTTTTTCCCCTCCCCCAATTTGGGGGAGGGGCCAGGGGTGGGGGCCAAATAAAAACATCCCCTTACTTACAACTTAACCACTACCCAAAACCCTTTGCGGTCTGGATAGCTCGGTTTGATAACTCACCGGTGACCGTCACTTTTGCAGTGACGGTCAGCTTTTGTTAAAAAATGGGGCTAACGGCGGGTAAAAAAATCCGGCCCGGTCGGTACAACACCGACCGGGCCTGGAGGTTAAGCTCTGGCCTGGGCTAAAAAGGGCGGCTGGCCGGGCGGTTAAGGCCGGGGGGCAGCCGCCCCGTTACCGCAACGCATGCCCGGCGCGGTTTAAGCGCCGGAACCGTTCAGTTCCAGCGGGTCATCGGGATGCTCGGTGTCCCAGAGGTTTTTGTAGGTGGGGTTGTCCAGCCCGATATTGCTCCGGTTGAGCATTTTGCCCACGTAAGCATCGGGGGCGTTTACGCCCTTTTTCAGTTTGGAGTCGGCGCGCAGGTTGATTCTGATGGTGCCTTCCCGGTCGACGCTGGGGCTGAAAATGCCAATGCCCGGCAGTTTGATCGGCGTGCCCTGGCGATTGAAGTAAACAATCGCCTCGTTGAGTTCTTGCAGCATCAACAAGGCTTCGCTTTTGTTTATGCCGGTGCGCATGGCCATCCAGTTAGCCACCTCGTTTAGTTGAGCGGTTTGATTTAACGCCAGTTTGGGGCCATAGGCCTGAATAGCTTGAAGCAGGTATGCCATCTTGGTTCTCCTATCTGCTGTAACAGCAGGCTAATGGGTTTTAGGCGTCACCACAAGTACCGGGGGCCGGATCTTTTAGCCCAAAACCGTGGTTAAAGGCGCCGCAAGGCCAGAGCATTAACGCCTTAACGGGTAAATATTTTAAGAATGTTAAAATTGTTAAGAGTATAACATAGGTTTCGGAATTTGTCAACATAAAGTTTTAAGATACAGCCATTCTCAGAATGGGCTGATTCGGGTCAACAGATGGTAATCACAAGGTCATTTCGAACGACCAGCGGGCGTGAGAAATCCCCTCAAGATTCTGGATGATCGTTACAGTTATTCAACTGTAACGAGTCATTGGCCAAGTTATCCTCGGCTGGGGAGTTAACCCGGCTAATTATTGGATTACAGTTTCAAAACTGTAACCATCAGAAATTTTTTAAACGTCATTCCTTCGTTGCGCTCAGGACAGGTCTGAGCGACCAACGGGCGCGAAGAATCTCCTTGTAACGGTTGAAACAACGGCCGGCTGGGAGATTCTTCACTCCGCTTCGCTCCGTTCAGAATGACATGTTGAAATATCGAATCATCTCACTAAGGAATGAGAATTAAATAACTTCCCCAAATACAGGCAAAATACCAGGCCAATCTAGCCGACAAATGGACAAGTTATTAAATCCTTAGTCCTAAATAGACATTATCGGGAATAGTTTTTGACAGGATTTACAGGATTAACAAGATGCTTTTCTATCATTATTTATCCTGTAAATCTTGTTAATCCTGTCTATTCTTTTAGCCAAGTGTAGTGGTCAACAAGATACTGAACACTTTTGCTCGGTTTGGATTGCCAAATCCAGGCCTTTTCCCCCTGGAATTCGCTGGATTTGGCATTCCAGCGAGAGCGGTCAATGTTTAACATCATCTCAACCATTGCATATTCTTTTTGGCCAAGCCTTATTTCCGATGAAGTCTAATATAGTGAGCGCCTGGAAAAACAGCCGCAACATTTGAACCATTCAGTGACTATCACCTTAAATCCAATAGAGTCCAATATCTTGGCATGTTTTTGCTGCCCTCAAATACAAAAAGGGTCCTGCTATGTGGGCAGGACCCTTTCCGGGTGATGGGTTGTTGGCGATGGTTTTCTAAACCAGTATGGTTAAATTACTCTAAATTGGCGGCTAACTGCCAACCCGCCTGATTTCGCCCGATCCCGTCACCATCTGCTTAATGGCAGGACTGCCCGCATAGCGCACGTCGCCACTGCCGCTGATGCTGGCTTGCAACTGGTCGCGGGCCTGAAGCTCCGCCGAACCGCTGCCGCTGATCTGGATCGCCGCCTCCATACTGCCCAAATGCCGGGCCAGGTAATCGCCGGAGCCACTGATGGTAAGCCGTTGTTGCCCGGCCTTACCCCCTGAAACCTTTACGTCGCCGGACCCGCCGATCTGGATATTAACTATATCAGCTTGCAGCGTTCCTACCTCCACATCGCCGGAGCCATAAACAATGATCGAAACCTGTCTGGCAGCCAAAGCCGGGGCCTTAACGTCGCCGCTGCCGGAGACGATAATTGTGTCCAGTTCCCTGACCGTGAGATAAAAATTGACCGGCCTGGTGGAAGGCGGAAAGATTGCGTCTGACTTTTTGATTTCCAACATTCCGTTGTTTACGGTACTCTCAAGATATGGGATCAGGGTTTCTTCAGCCTCGATGCGCAGCGATTCCCGGTCGCCTTGCTCAAGGTAGAGGTTGCCGGACGTGTGTAGATGAACCCCGGTGAAATCATGCACCATGCGTTCCTGTATCACTATCCGGCCCAGGCCAAACCTCGAGCGTACTTGCCCACCTGCCGTTACCACGGCCCCAATAAAACAAGCAATCACTAAAAGCGACCCAATTGCCAAAATACAACCTCGCCGTTTCATAGATAATCTCCTTAAAATGGATGGGAAACTTTCGAACGATAAGCCACATTCCAGGCGATTAACAGCGTTCCGGCCAGAATGAGGATGATCGGCGCGGCCAATTCAACCAGCCATAACCACGGCCACGAAACGGTTGCCGCTAGGATACCCGTTATCATCAAAAATCCAACCCCGGCCAAACCGCACAGAATCAGCCCGGCCACAAATAATCCCGGCCAACGTTTGACAAGGGCAACCGCCAACAGCGATAAACCCACGGCCAGTGGTTCCACCGTCCACAGCACCGCCCACATTTCCCACAGGTCAGTGACGGCGCAAAATTGTAACACCAGCCCATTGATGCCGATGATGATGGCCGGCACCACCAGCCAGATTGACTGCAAGTAGATGGCGGCGAATAGAAAGCCCAGGGCCAGGCTCAATACCTCCAGCGGCCACAGCCATTCCCAGGCTTCCCACCAGTCGAAGAGACTCCCCAGTAAGAGGATACCCCCCGTTGTCAAAATGGGTACGCCGGGAATAAAGAGACCGCCCAGGCCGCGCCAGCCGCGCACCAGAATGGGAAACAATACCAACAGCCAGCCCACCATGATCACCCCGAGCGGCCAGAACCGCACTATCCCGCCGTACCATCCACTCAGCCCCAGCATCGACCCGGCCAGGTTAAAGGCCAGCGCCAGGGCGCCCAACAAAATCAGAGTTGCGCCCATAAATATTGAGCTTCGCATTTTTGTGATTACCTCCTTATTTGGTCAATTTCACTTTTTGTCGTTTCCAAACTCAGCATTCCGCAAGGCATTGCCTTGTTCTTCAAGGCATTGCCCTGTTTTTTAGCAAGGGAAACGGGGAAACAAGTTGGGGGGAGCTACCCCCCAGGCCCCCCGGCCTACGGCGTTTTCCTTAGCAGCATTCCGCAAGGCATTGCCTTGTTCTTCAAGGCCAGGACTTACGCATGTCATTCTGAACGAAGCAAAGCGGAGTGAAGAATCCCCAAAAATTCTATTGGCAAGTCCACGTTTTAAGGATTTTTCGCTCCCTCTGGTCGCTCAAAATGACATGTTTGCGTAAGTCCTGAAGGCATTGCCTTGTTCTTTTAGCAAGGGAAACGGGGGAGCAAGTTGGGGGGAGCTACCCCCCAGGCCCCCCGGCCTACGGCGTTTTCCTTAGCACTTAGCATAACCCACTTGCCCAAACTTTGCCTATCCGCTGGCTAACCGCCAGCTATCCAATTTTCATCTTTGGCCATGTAAGCTAATTGATGTTAATATAGGGTCCATCTTTGTTGCCAGCAGGACATAACCCATGCAACCCCTACATTTGCTAACGCCGGTCTTTGAAAATCCAGCCATCAATCAACGGCTGAACAAACGGATCTTTCTCAAAATGGAGTGTTACCAACCCGTTGGGTCCTTTAAAATTCGAGGGATTGGCGCGCTGTGTCAGGAAGCAGTGCGGTCGGGGATTACGCATCTGGTCTGTTCATCGGGGGGAAACGCCGGATACGCGGCGGCTTATGCGGGACGAATGTTGCAAGCAAAAGTCACCGTTGTGGTTCCGGAAACCACTTCAACAATGGCCAGGGAGCGGATTAGGTCTGAAGGGGCCGAGGTCATCGTGCACGGTCGGGCCTGGGACGAGGCCAATACCTTTGCCCTGGAGTTGGTCAAAGCGGTGCAAGGCGCTTACATCCATCCGTTTGATCATCCAACTATCTGGCAGGGGCACGCCTCGATGATTAACGAGGTGGTGGCGCAATGCCCCAAGCCAGATGTGCTGGTGGTTTCGGTGGGGGGTGGGGGATTACTGTGCGGTATTTTAGAGGGACTCCACCGTAATTGCTGGGCCGACGTGCCGGTGCTGGCCGTGGAAACCGAAGGGGCCGATTCTTTTGCGGCCTCGGTGGCGGCAGGGCAATTGGCAACGCTGCCGCAAATCAGCTCAATTGCCACCACGTTGGGCGCCAAACAAGTTACCCCTAAACTGCTGGAATGGGCTGGCCGGCACCAGATTACGCCCCTGGTGGTCACCGACAGGTCGGCAGTGGAGGCGTGTTTAAATTTTGCCAACGACTTGCGCGTCGTGGTAGAACCCGCTTGCGGCGCATCCCTGACCGTGTTGTATGATCATGGGGAGGCCATAAAAGAGGCCGAATCTGTGTTGGCCATTGTTTGCGGCGGGGCGGGGGTCACCATTGGCCAACTCCTGGAATGGCAAGCGCAGCTCTAAAAGAAAGTTCTTTACTTATTGGCTATTGAACCAGGCCTCAATACCTGCATTGTACAGGTGTTGTGCCTCAATCAGTAACGAGGGCCAGACCAGGATCAGGATGAAAGCGGTCATGCCCACCGCGCCAACCCACAGCAACAACCCCAAAAAACGACTCGCCGCGCAAGAAAATCGTCCCCGGCCCGATAACATCATGCTCACCCAAACGGTAACAATAACCAGCAAAGGTTCCAGGGGCCACAAAAAACTCCAATGATCCCAGTTTTGGCTAAATGAATAATAGGTAAATAAAATCCCATTGCCAAAGAGAAGGCCGATAGGAATTAACAACCAGATAGAGCCGGAAGCCATCATCACCATGCTCAAAACAAGGCTCAGCAAGAATAATTGCATCGGCCAGCCAAATTCGTAAATGTCCCAATAATCCGTTAAACCGGCCACCCAGAGCGCGGCCAGGTTGACCATAATTAGCAGCATGATTCCGGCGGTAGTAGCCTTACCAATACCTCCGCAACAGCCCGGGGCACATTCCGCCGTAGCCTGACGGCTCTGCTTGCGGGCAGCGCGTTTTGCGTCTCGTTTGGCGCGTTTGGCCTGCCGATACGCGTACTTGGCTTCAAGCGCCGTTTGTTCTTCTTCCAGGTCGATCAGATGTTCCTCCAGCCACTGGTTCAGCGGAATGTAGTCTTTGTCGGCGCCGGTTCTCTGCTCGGAAGAAGTTTCTGAGAATGGCTTCCCCGGTGGAGCCGCTCTTCTCTCCCGGGCCTTTTGTTTTTCTTCTTCTGCCGCCTCTCGTAGCGCCTGGGTCGCTTCGCCCATGGCCATCCGGGCAATGGCCCACGCCGCCCCCAAAAGCTCCTTAAATGACCCTTCGCTGGCCTGCTTCTCTCCGGCCCCCTCTACCGGCTCGAGCGCGGCGAGTTCGGACTCCAATCGCTCACCCAAACTCGCATCGGTGTCGTCGTCGGCAAACTCGGCCTCGGCAAGTCTCTCCCGGGCCGTGCCGGAAAAAACGGCCACCGACTCCGCTGGCGCGGCGGCGGTGGTAAACGATAAGGGCAGGGAGACACGTTCGGGCAGCTCAACCAGGGCTTCGTCGGCGGCTTCTCCCAGGGAACGGGCCATCGCTTCGGCGCTCTGGTAGCGGTCCGCCGGGTCTTTGGCCAACGCTTTGAGAACCACCCGTTCAAACGGTTCGGGGATAGCCGGATTGATTTTACGCGGCAAAGGCAAGGGATCGTTGAGGTGCTTCATCAACACCGCCAGCGGCGTATCGGCCTCAAAGGGGGTGCGATGGGTCAGCATTTCATAGAACACAATGCCCAACGAGTAGATGTCGCTGCGAGTGTCGCTGCGTCCCTCAAGCCCCTGTTCCGGAGCCATGTAATTCAGCGTGCCCATCAACGCCCCAGACACGGTATAGTTGGTGCCGCCGATGATTTGGGCAATGCCAAAATCGGCTAGCACCGCCTGGCCACGGCGAGTGAGCAGAATGTTGGCCGGTTTGATGTCGCGGTGAATCATGCCTTCGCTGTGGGCGTAGGCCAGGCCGTCGAGCACGTCCAGCAAGATGCGAACCATCTCGCCCCAGGGCATTTGTTCGCCGCGCACGTGATAGTCGGTCAAACGCACTTTGAGCGTGTCGCCCCCCAACAATTCCAACACGATGTAGTAGAGTTCGTCTTGCACGTCAAAGTCGTACACCTGGACAATGTTGGGATGTCGCAGGCCGGCCACGGCCTGGGCCTCCCGCCGGAAGCGAGCCAGAAATTCCTGGTCGTCTACCAGGTCGGAGCGCAGCACTTTAACGGCCACGTAACGGTCGAGCTGGGGGTGGTAAGCCCGGTAGACCCGGGCCATCCCGCCCTTGCCCAGCGGTTCCAGAATTTGATATTTACCGAAGGTTTGTCCTTCTAAAGAAACAGAGGCCACTACACTTTTCTCCTCTATTTAGTTGTTCAGATAATGTTTTTGGGTAGAGACAGGACATTGTCCTGTCTCTACCCGGCAAAAATTAAAATCTTTTTCTGAATATCTATAGCTCGCCTCAATCCGCGTTCTATTGCGCCGGATAGTTTGGGCACTGGCTGAATTTTATACCAGTATAACCCCAACAGGTGGATTGTTCAATTTTGGTTAATTATTGATACGCCAAACTCCGGCGCACGCTGATGCGCGTGGCGTTGCGGGCTGGCACCATTTCCGGGTTGCAGTCTGATTGCGTCAGGCTATAACCGGCATCCTATCCTGAATTTGCTGAGACCCGGAAACCGGAATCTTGTAACCTGTTACCGCCGGCTCAGATAGTCTGTGCGCTGCCGCCTCACTCACTTCAGCAAAAATCTGAAAGATTTGATCAAAGCCGGTCAACTCAAGGACCAGTTTGGGTTGGTCCTGCAACCCGACCAGGCGAAAACCCTGTCCGGCATGGCCAAAGAGTTGGTAGCCGGTAATCAAAGCCGCCAGGCCCGGACCGTCAATAAATGGGACATGGGCCAGGTTGACAATCACCCGCTTTACGCCCCGGGCCGCCAATGCTTTTAAGTATTGGCTAACATGTTGGGCCTGAGTGACATTCAACGGCCCGTTCAACTCTACCAGGTGAACGCCTGTAGCTAATTTGCGCTGCGTGATACTCATTTTGATAATCCTCCACTATTGGTTCAACTTGAGGATATAGTATCACGCTTCTGGCCAAGTTACCTATCCGTAAGCTAACCGCCAGCTATCCAGTTTTTATCAAAAAAGGGGAGAAGTGAAGATGTCTAGTGTTTCGCGGCGTAAATAAGCTCACAGTTAAGGATTGCCGATTATCAACGCTAAGCGCCTATGATGGTGCTTATCTGCCGCGAAACACTTTGGCAGTTGGGCGTTGAAACTTGGTATTACTATGGGGGTATTTACGCCCAACTGCACTAGTCGCGGGTAACGAGCTTGTAACCCAACCCGCGAATGGTGAGCAGAAGTTGAGGATTGGCCGCATCCGGCTCCAGCTTGGCTCGCAACCGGCGCACCAGGTTTTCAATTTGGTAATCGTAAACCCCTTCCCCCGCCTGGTATTCCGGCCAAACGGCATTACCGATGTCGTCTTTGGAACAAACTTCACCGTTATGCCGGTAGAGATAGGCCAGCAGGGCAAACTCTTTGGGAGCCAGGGAGACGGCGTGCCGGTCGACCCGCACGATGCCCGCCGCAACGTTGATTTCCAATTCAGGAAAGGGCGTATCGCGGGTGGTAATATCGGGATCATGAAAAACCAGCGTCACGTCGCCGATTTTGATGCGGTCTTTGTCGTGTAGTTCCGTGGGAGCCAGCAAGCGTTCGTCGTTGAGAAAGGTGCCGTTGGTGCTGCCCAGGTCTTCCAGGATAGCTTTCCAGCCTTCGCGCCGCACCCGGGCGTGTTCTCGCGATATTCGTTTGCTGGTGATGACAATATCGTTTTCTACGGCCCGGCCAATGGTGATGGTTTCGCCGGACAGCAGATGTTCTCGCCCCGTGGGGTCGGTCAGGGAGGGGGCTTGTTTGACCATAGACTCACTCGTCATCAACTCATACCTCTGTCCCAAGTCTACCCCGACTGGGCAAGCCTGTCAAACTGATTTAGGTGTATTCGACATATTTCACAATGGCCCATTTTTGCTTCGGTTTGGCATTGTTTTACCTAATTGGCGGCAATTGTTTCTTGCTAACGGGTGATTTATTCTGGTACAATGCTGGAAGTACCCATTTAATAAAGAAAGAGGAATAAAATGACAAACGAAACCATCCCCACCCTGCAAGATGTTATCGCCGCTCGACCGAATGTGTATC
>JAFGNV010000204.1 GCA_016926805.1 Anaerolineae bacterium | reverse complement strand
CTTTTTCCCCTCCCCCAAATTGGGGGAGGGGCCAGGGGTGGGGGCAAAATAAAAACATCTCATCACTTACAATTGAACCACTACCCAAAAACAAAGTCTGATCCAGACTGATACGTTTTGACGAGAACACTATCTCCATTACCAAACACTCTCGATTTTATTACAACCGATTATCGAGTATAATTAACCCACAGCGGAAAAGAATTTTCACCACAAATCCAGAGGGTTTACTTCCGCTTTTGTCAAGGGAGAGACAGCATGAACCAGCAACAAACTATTGAACACATCACCCAAATAAAGTCGCAGTATGAAGAAGAATTGATGAGTTTAGCCAATGTGGTTGGGGTAGGCGTGGGATTTAAGTATAAAAACGGCCAACCTACCGACGAAATTGCATTGGTTGTAAATGTGAGTCAAAAAAAATCAATAACCGAGTTAAGCGAACAAGATGTTATTCCGCCAGAATTAGAAGGTGTTCCCGTTGACGTGCAGGAAGTAGGCAAATTTTGGGCTTTTTGATTCCTGGTAAGATGAGCATCAGGTAAATCAAACTGGCCAGCGATACGTGGCACCTGAGCCTGACCGATAAAACTTAACCCAATACCCGGAGGCAACGATGAACTTCGAGTTGGACCGAGCCATTTCAACCAAACGGCAAAATCTTAATCACCTGATCACCCGTAACAACGTGGTCGGGGTTGGCGTTGGCTACAAAGAAACCGAAGGAATACTAACCAATGAGGTAGCCGTCATCGTCAACGTGGCCCAAAAAATCCCCAAAGCACAACTGACTGAGAGTGACATGGTACCCCGAGATTTAGATGGGGTCAGAACTGACGTGGTGGAAACCGGCCGTTTTTTGGCGGGGCAAATTAACTCCCAGGCCCAAAGCGTCAAAGACCGCTGGCGCCCCACCATCCCTCCCGGCGTTTCAATTGGTCACGCCAACATAACCGCAGGCACCTTTGGCTGTCTGGTGCGACGTGGGAGCGAGATTTTCATCCTCAGCAACAACCACGTTTTGGCCAACGTCAACCAGGGCCGTCCCGGCGATGCCATCATCCAGCCGGGTCGCTACGATGGCGGCACCCCAGCCGACCAGGTAGCTACCCTGGCCGAGTATATTCCCCTTGATTTTGGCGGGACTGGCGCTGACTGCAGCATTGCCTCCGGCGTGGAAAAAACCTTAAATATGTTAGCCCAGGTGCTGGGTTCGCAACACCGGGTGATGGCCTACCAAACCTCGCCGGGTGAAAATCTGGTAGATGTGGCCCTGGCGCGTCCGCTCGGCTCCTTCCAATTTATCCCCGATATTTACAAAATCGGCCGGCCCAGGGGCGCCCGTGAGTCCACCCTGGGCACCAATATCCAGAAAACCGGCCGGACAACCGACTACACCAAAGGCCGGATCGTTCAAATCGACGTGACTACCTCGGTGGATTATAATGGCCGCAGCGCCACCTTCACCGATCAACTCTTGGCCACCGCGATGAGTGCGGGCGGCGACTCCGGTTCGGCCATCTTGGATGAAGAAGGTTATGTTGTCGGTTTGCTCTACGCCGGTTCGGCCAGCGCCACCTTGATCAATCCAATCCAGACCGTGTTGAGCTTGCTTAACGTGGAACTTGTGGTTTAACCGGCAAACTAAACTACCTCTTAAATTCTATGTAAACTTATGTCGTCATCATCCGAAAAATCTCAAACTATTCCCAATTGCCAATTGCCCGTTCCACCCTTCGGCCAACTCCTTCTGTTCCTGTTAACGTTAGGCTGGCTCGTTCTGGCCCCAATTTTGGTAGGGGTCCTGGCGATAATGTTGCCTGCGGCCTGGCCGGCCCTGGCTACTGACCTGGTAGCCGTCATCCTCCTGGCCGGTTTTCTTCTGATCCCTCTGGCCGGTTTTTTTCTGCTGGCCTACCGGCGTGACTGGCCGGGTTTGCGTCCCTTTGCCCTGGCGCTGCTCATCACCGGCCTTTATATTGCCGGTGACGCCTTGCTCCGGGCAGGGGCCAAATCTCCCGACCCCTTGTACAACCTGTCCCCCCTCTCAGACACCGTCCTCCGCCTGATGGGGTTGACGGGGGTCGCCCTGGGCCTTGGCGGCTTCGGCCTGCTCAAGGCAGGTATCCCCCGTTCATTACCAATTCTGAGCCACGCCTTTGGCTTCGACCACCCACCGCTGGCCGGTCTATTGGTTGCTCTGGCCGCCCTGGCCCTGGTGACCATTGGCTGGCCCCTCACCGGCGCTTTGGGCGATAATTGGGCGTCGCTGTTGATTCTGATTCACGCGCTGGCCGTCACTTTGCCAGACGAAATTTTCTTCCGGGGGGCGGTGTTGGGTGCTATTACTTTTAACTTTCAACACCGCAAAGCTCTGGCCGCCCTGGCAGCTTTGCTGATCTACATGGCGTTTACACCCAGCCTCATCGTACCCGGCAACGATTGGGCCAAACTGGTACTCCTGATTACGGCCATTCCCTTTGCCGTAATCACAACCGAGCTCCGGGCACTGACCGGCAGCATCTGGGCCGGAATTCTCTTTGCCTGGGTGTATCGGGCTGCTCCTCTGCTCTTTACCGACTCTCGCGTTGAATTACCCCTCATCACCCAACCCTGGCAGACGGCGGCCTATTTGGGGATGATGATCGGCACAGGTATTCTGGCTATATTGCTCTGGGCTGGTCGCCAATTTCTGATGCCTCGCTGGCATTGGTCCCGCCTGGCGACAACGATAATTACGCTGGTGGTGACACTTTTTTTCTGGGGCCTGTGGGCCGGACTTTGGGGATTGTTTGGTTATCCCGGGTTCCACAACGACGGTTTTCTTATCATTATGACCGAACAAGCCGATTTGCGTAGCGCAGAGAACATTGATGACCCTGTTGCCCGGCGTGCCCTTGTCCACGACCGGCTCATTGAAACCGCCGCGCAAACCCAGGCACCGGTCAGAGCAGCATTGACGGCGGCAGGGCTGGATTATCGCCCTTTTTACCTGATTAACATGATTCGCGTGGAAGGTCACCATCGCCGGATGGATGAGTTTGCCAATTTACCCGGCGTGGCCAGAGTAATGCTCAACCCCAATGTGCGCCCCTATCCGTTCAGAGACCTCAATATCGGTTATGGGGTTTCAACAAACCAGGGGCAGGGAGTTGAATGGAACATCAGCCAGACGCGGGCCGACGAAGTCTGGTCGATGGGCTATACCGGCCAGGGAATTGTGGTGGGGGGACAGGATACGGGCTACGACTGGCAGCATCCGGCGCTGCGACCCGCTTATCGGGGCGAGAATAGCCAGGGAGAAGTTGACCACAACTACAACTGGCACGACGCCTGGTCCGAGGGAGTGGCGCCATTTGACAACGACGGGCATGGCACTCACACTATGGGCATCACCTTGGGGAATGACGGTCAGGGTAATCAAATTGGCATGGCGCCCGACGTTCAGTGGATCGGCTGTCGAAATATGCGGCGGGGACTGGGCAACCCGGCCAGTTATACCGAATGTATGGAATTTTTCCTGGCCCCCTATCCCCTGGGTGGCGATCCTTTCACCGATGGCGATGTGTCCTTCTCTCCCCACGTTATCAATAACTCCTGGGGCTGCCCTGATATTGAGGGCTGTGATGATGAGGTGCTGGCCCCCGCCCTGGCCGCCCTGAGGGCCGCTGGACTGATGATGGTGGTCAGCGCCGGCAACGATGGGCCGGGTTGCCAGACGGTTATGGAACCCCCTGCCCGCTACGACAGCGTTTTTTCCGTAGGCGCAACGAACAATTCGGGGGAAATCACCGCCTTTAGTAGCCGAGGTCCGGTTCCCACCGACCCACCCCTGCTCAAACCCGATATTGCCGCGCCGGGGAGTTATGTCCGTTCCAGTATACCCGGCGGCAAATATGCCCTGGCTCCTGGTACCAGTATGGCTGGACCGCATGTCACCGGCTTGGTTGCCTTGTTGTGGTCGGCCAATCCCCATCTCATCGGGCGAATTGACGAGACTGAGGAGATTATTCGGCAATCGGCCAGACCGGTGGAGGTTTCGGCTGCCTGCGATATTCAGGATAACCGCTCGCTGGAAGAGCTCTCCCTGATGGAGCAAATCCGGGCATTGGAAGAAGAAAATTCCAGCGTTTGCGCCTGTGGCGACGCAGTGGGCGTTCCCAATAACGTCTACGGCTGGGGCGAGATCGACGCCCTGGCGGCGCTTGAGTTGGCCCTGGAATACAGCAATACAGCAGAATAATCCTCTTAACTCTCACGGGTCTGTCCGAGATTTTAGGGCAGACGGGGCGCGCGGGGGGTATCCCCCCGAATCCCCCTGGTTTGTCCAGATTTCCTAAAATTCTGGGCACACCCAACTCTCACGGCCATATTGACAAGCTCGCCGTCTTGGGCTAAAGTCAAAAGAAACAAAGATAACTGTAAATTGGCACGCCGGGTGGATAAAATGGACTTCCTCAAAAAAGTCGAAACCTTACTCAACGCAACCACGCGTTCTGCCTTGCCCCGCCGTCGGCGACGGAGTGTATTGGACGCGCACGAAGAAAAACTAATGACTGAAATCCGGGAGGCTTTGGCGGCAGTTGAAGCGCAAGAACGTGTTTTGGCCAAACGCCTCAAAATGGAACAAGTCCAGGCTCAGGAGGCAGCCCAGCAGGGCGACCAACTGCAACAACAGGCCCACCAACGCCGGGCAGCCGAATTGGAACGCGAATTAGAAGAGGAATCTATCCAGGCCATCAACCTGGAAGAAAAACTGCAGGCATTGGAAGAGAAGTTAGCTCTCGCCAGAGAAGCTGTAGAAAAGCAGGCCGAGATAGCTGCGGCGATGGAAGAAGAGGCGGCCAAAGCGATGGCCCTGAGCGACCGCGAAACCGAAATGAACGCTTCCCCCGCAACTGCGGCCGAACCGGCGGAAAAGAAGACTACCCTGGCCAAAAATGAAGCCGAGTTGGCCGCCCGAAAATCCCGTTTATCGGGTTAGGCAGTCAGAAAACCTGTCCTGAGCAAAGTGGAAGCAGTGACATTCCCATCGGCGGTAGCCGCGTTGTCCAGATAAATCATGCGTTTACCAGGTCAGGATGACGCGTCATCCTGACGGGTCAGAACGACCTTGAACTCATCTCCCACCACTTCAACATCAACACGACAGCCCTTTTTTTCGGCCATTCGCCGCACGTTCTCGCGCGAGGTCACAGTATCCATCAGAATCTCAATGGGGAATTCACCGGACTGGATAGCCTTTTGCGCTAAAATAACCGGCTGCGGGCAAGACAACCCACGAACATCTACCTGTACGGTCATGGTGACACCTCCATTTTTTCACGCATGGTAAAGCCAATGGCCAAACAGACCGCAATCCCCAAAGCCACGGCAATCATCCCGTAAGGGGTCAAACCGCCCACCTGGATCACACCTTCAACCACCGTATCCGGCTTTCCGGCCGTGACAAAGTTGTGGGCAAAGGCCGCGCCGGTGATCATCCCCAGCACAAACACCGCCGCGTCGCCGTCGCCTTCACCGGAGAGGAAAAGCTGTCGTCCCGGACATCCCCCGGCCAGGGTAAAAGCCAGTCCGGCCAGCCCCATTCCCAAAAAGTTCCACAGATGATTGCTGTGGGCCACCGGCTGGCTGACAAAGCCAAATTTTACCTGCCCCAATAGCAGATTGACCACAAACGCCATCACCAGCAGAGCGCCGACGCCGCTGATGAGATGGTAGTCGCGCATCAAAATAACGTCACGCAGAGAACCCATGGTGCAAAAGCGGGTACGTTGAGCCAGAAAACCAATAACCAGACCCGCCCCGAGGGAGAACCATAGTGGCGCATACAACGAGCCGGGACCCTGCTCGCTGAAGAAAATCGGCCCGGCTTCGCTAAACTGGGGACGAAAGATGAGCAAAAATAATAAACCGATCATCAGCAACGGCATAATCCAGCCCACCGCCGCATAGGTGTGAGCCGACCGGCCCAAGTTGTAGCCGGACCTGAGAAACTGCACTCCAATGACAATGCCAACAGCCAGGCCAAATAGACCCAAAATAGCATTCAGGTCGCCCCCGGCCAGGCGCAGTAATGCCCGCCAGGGACAACCCAAAAACGCCAACGCTCCAATCATGGCAAAAACGCCCAACACAAAACGCCCAATGGGCGCCGAACCGGAACGGGCCTTGAACTCACGAAACAGCAACGCCGCCAGCAAAGCACCCAACACAAAGCCGATAATCTCGGGGCGGATGTACTGCACCGCCGAGGCGCGATGTAGCCCCAAGGCCCCGGCAATGTCCCGCTCAAAGCAGGCCACGCAAACGCCCATATTGGCCGGATTACCGGCTTTTTGCAGCAGTGGCGCCAGAAGGCCAATGGTAGCTCCGGCCCCAATGATGCCCCAACGTGAGGCAAAGAAACGGGTTAAACGTTCTAACATAAGGTGTGCACCTCCTAAAAAATAAGTTTTCTACACGTATTTCCTATGGACACGAAAACAAACAAAAAACCGCCGCCAGCACACGCCAGCAACGGTTGTGAGGACACACCACAACTATTAGATCAGAGTGCGGTCACCACACCACCGCTCTCTGACGTGTACGGCTCTCGAGCGCCAACCGGCACTCCTATTTACGGTTCAGATACAGCGGTGATGGCCTACAAACACGTTTTTACTCCTGAAAAAATTGTCCCCATTCTATTCAAAGTGACCTGAACAGGCAAATCCTATTGGCCGCTTAAATATCCCAGAATGGCCTCCAGCCCCAGTAAATAACTGCGCCAGCCAAAACCACTAATCTGGCCGACACACACCGGGGCTAATAGGCTTTTGTGGCGAAATTCCTCGCGGGCATGGACGTTGCTCAGGTGAACCTCCACCACAACCAGGCCCGTCCCGGCAACCGCATCCCGCAGGGCCACCGAGCTGTGGGTATACGCGCCGGGATTGAACACCACCCCGTCGGCCCAAGCGCGGGCCTCGTGCAGCGCATCGACCAACGCCCCTTCACTATTGGATTGGAAGGTACGCACTTCCACCCCACGTTTTGTTCCGGCAGCAATCACTTCCCGGTTGATGTCTTCCAGGCTGGTCGAGCCGTACACCTCCGGCTCACGCGTGCCCAGCAAATTCAGATTGGGGCCGTGCAGTAAAAGGATTTTGGTCATCAGCTTAACTCCTGATTTAAACAACAATGAATGAGCGTTTTAACGTCTCAATAACGGCCGCATGGACAATGCCATTGCTCACCACCACGCCTCGATTGTTCTTCATTTTATTGCCAGAAGCAAAATCGAGCGGCTGGCCGTGCATGTCGGTCACTCTGCCACCCGCTTCCGCCACAATCAAAGTTCCGGCGGCGTGGTCCCAGATTTTTTCGCGGTAATCCGGCGACGTTGGCGACGGCAGGCGGAGATAAAGCGCCGCATCACCCCGGGCTACCGCGCCATACTTGGCCTGACTGTCCATCCGCAGCGAAGGTTGGTTAAAGCCAACGGTTTGGGCCACGGCTTCTTGCCGGGCATGGTCGCCGTGGGCCGATTCGACGCTCTCCACAAATCTCGACGGCTTGTTGCCAGCCTCTGTAGCCACATGAATCGGGGTAAACATCGTTCCGTCCAAAGGTGCCATCGCTGCCCCCTCGTCCCGCACCGCCACAAACAGCGTACCGATGTCACTATCAGGGGCGTCCAGGCGCAAAGGGAGGGCCGGACAGGCCAGAACGGCCACCTTAACCTCACCATTTTCGACCAGGGCCAGGGCTACGGCGTACTGGTCGTTACGCAAAAAGCCTTTGGTGCCATCAATGGGGTCCAAAGTCCAATACCGACCGGTCACCGCGCCGTTCCCCGCATCGATCCAGGCACAGACCGTTTCCGAGGTGACCCCGGGATGAAACTGCTGCACGTAATGGACTACTTGAGCCAGCTTGTCAGCATGGACACGGAGATCGCCGGAGTCTTCTTCGGCCACAATCACATCATTGGGAAACGTTTTTTTCAATTGCCAACACGCCAATGCCTGTGAGCCAAAATCGGCCACCGTTACCGGGCTGCGGTCATCCTTTTGCAGCGAGTCGACCACCAAATCTGCTCGCACCATCCGGCACAATCTGGCCGCCTGCATTACCGCCGCCACGGCCACCCGTTTTTCCCGGTTATAAGCCATTCAACCGCACCCCTTTTTGCTCATTGTTCATTATTCATTGGGGTGTGTTTCATTTGAATCAGAGAAAGGAGAAGTTGGGGGGACACCCCCCAAGCCCCCCGGTCTGCGGCGCTTTTTTTGACTCATTTGAAATACACCCTATTCATTGGCCCTATCGCCAATCAAGCCCAAACGCAGCCCGGCGGCCATCAACCCGGCAATGGTTTTGGCATCCTCAATCTCGTGGCGGCGAATCATATCGATTGCCTCGGACCAGGGCACGGTCATCACCTCGATATGTTCGTCGAACTCGGTATTGCTGGAACCGGGAGTCAAATCCGTGGCCAGGTACAGGTGCAAAAATTCGGTGAGAATACCGGGGGCACTGTAAAATCCGTGCAATTTTTGCCAGGTGGCCGCCTGGTCGCCGGTTTCTTCCAGCAGTTCGCGGGGCGCGGCCCGGTCGGGGTCCTCGCCTGACTCCAAACCACCCGCCGGAATTTCAATGATCCATTTCTCGGCGGCGGCGCGATATTGTTTGAGCAAACGAACTTCGTTGTTGGCCGTCAGGGGCACAATCACCACCGCCCCTTTGTTAATGACAACCTCGCGGTCAACAACGGTGCCATCGCTGAGCCGGGCCTGGCGGATACTAAAGTCGACCACCCGGCCGGTAAAAATTTTTTCTTCGCTGATAACGGTCTCGGGGATTCTCAAGCTCTGCTACCTTTCCTGAATTAAAACCATTTTTATAACCAACGGTGCCCAATTGTACCTCAGCGCTATCGACACGCCAAACCGGATGATCTGAAAGGGAAAGAAGGTTTTGGCCTAATCTCTTAACCAGCCCTCGCCAGCTTGTATGCTAATGCAGATGATGTTAATATTAAGCAAGTACAATTTCGATCTGTCTCTGACCAAGGAGACCCATAATGAATCAACTCTGGCAACAAATCAAACAATTCGTTGATCAAATCAATGCCCTCACCGGCCACCGCCTCAGCGCCGCCGCCGAACCTATCCCTCGTTATTATATTATCCAACCCGGCGACACGTTATGGCGACTGGCCAAACGCTTCAATACCACCGTTGACGACCTGGTTAGGGCCAACAATATTCAAAATCCTAACCTCATTATCGTGGGCCAACGTCTGCTGATTCCCACCGGACAGGTCGAGCCGGAACCGGAACCGCCAGTCCCGCTCCCCACGCCAGAGCCTACGCCTGAACCACCGCCTTCCGAAGCATACTTTGAATACGAAGTCCAACCCGGCGACACGTTATGGCGACTGGCGCAACATTTTAACACTACAGTTCAGAAACTGGTCGATATTAACCAGCTTCAGGACCGCAACCTCATCGTGGTCGGCCAGATTCTGCTCATTCCCCAAAGGCCGGAAACGCCCCCTCCCACGCCGGAACCAACCCCGGAACCACCTGCTCCGGAGCCTGCCCCTGAACCTGAACCTTCACCGCCCGCGTCCGAACACCTCAAAGCCATCTACCTCAGCTACTGGGGCGTCCGTGACGCCGGGCTACGCAGTCATGCGCTGCAACTGCTGGAAGCAACGGAACTCAACGCCGTGGTGATGGATATAAAGAGCGACAGCGGCTACCTTCTTTTTGAGTCCTTCACCACCGCCGCCCTCACCGATTCCGAAGTTGCCGAAGCTCTGGCCGCTGCCGAGCTTGACGACTACGACGGCCCTGACCTCTCCCGGGATCAAGACCTGGCCACCGCTGCCGCCTACAACGAAGTTTACAACTTCGACACCATGATGACTTGGCTCAAAAAGCACGGCATCTACACCATCGCCCGGATCGTGGTTTTCAAAGACAACAACCTGGTCGAACGCCGTCCCGACCTGGCCATCAAAGACAGCCGCACCGACGAGCCGTGGCGCAACGACCAGGGAGTCGCCTGGACCGACCCCTTCTTGCCTCAAGTGTGGCAATACAACGCCAACATTGCCAAACAGGCCGCCGACCAGGGTTTCGACGAAATTCAGTACGACTATATCCGTTTCCCCACCGACGGCCCTACCGAATACGCCGTTTACGCCGAAGAAAATACGCCCGAAAGTCGTCAGGCAGCCCTGAGCAGTTTTCTGACTCTCACCCGTGAAGTTCTTAAAGACACCGGCGTCAAAATTGCCATCGACATCTTTGGTTACCCCTGCTGGCGTACTTACGATCCCGGCATCGGCCAGGTCATCGAAAGCCTGGCCCCGCACCTCGACGTGCTGTGCCCCATGCTCTATCCCTCCACCTTTGGCGCGGGGTTACCCGGCTATCCCGAATATGCCAACGCCATCGCCTTCCCCTACGAAGTGGTCTATCTCAGCACGGCCCGCGCCGTGGAGCGACTGCAGAAAATCAATCCCAACGCCGTGGTGCGCGACTGGATTCAAGACTTTCCCGACTACCGCTTTGATCAGCGCACCTATACCCCCGCCGAAATCCACAAACAGATGCGCGGCGCCGTCGAGGCTGGTTCTCAGGGCTGGATGCTGTGGGACCCGCGGAACCGCTACACCCGCGAGGCGCTGCAACCCGCCCAGGAGCCAGAGCCGGAACCATCACCGGCTCCCGGCCCAACCATTCCCACCTATCCGCCCAACAAAATGGGGCAAGTTCTGATTTTGGAATACCACAACATTGCCGAACCCGAAGAGCGGTGGACCCGCACCCCCGACAACTTCCGGCAGGATTTGGAACATTTGTTGGCGCATGGCTTCTACCCGGTCAACCTCATCGACGTGGTCCGCGGCAACCTGGACCACGTGCCACGCGGTCGCCGGCCGGTGACGCTCACCTTTGACGACTCCTCTGCCGGGCAATTCCGTTATCTGGATGATGGCAGCATCGACCCGGATTGTGCCGCCGGTATTCTCCAGGCCATGCATCAAAAATATGGTAACGACTGGCCGCTGCGGGCCACCTTTTTTGTGTTGCTCAATGCCGACGACCCCGGCACGCCGCTCTTCCACCAGAAGGGACTCGGCCCCCAAAAACTCCAAACCCTGGTCGAGTGGGGCATGGAAATCGGCAGCCACACCATCAACCACCGTAACCTCAGCCAGGCCACCGAGGAGGAAATCAAGTGGGAACTGGCCGTGTCGCAAAACCGAATCGAGGCCCTGGTGCCGGGCTATCAGGTTCGTTCTTTTGACCCACCCTTTGGCGCCTACCCCGAGGACATCAGCCTGCTGAAAAAAGGCTACTCCGAAACCGCCAACCTTTCATATCGTTATGAATGCGCCGTGAAAGTTGGCGCCCAACCCGCACCCTCCCCCTTCTCGTCCAGCTTTGATCCCTATCGCATCCCACGCGTGCAGGCTTACCAGCCCGAACTGGACAAATGGTTGCCTCACATCGAGAAATACCCCGATCGCTATTATGTCTCCGACGGCGGCCAGGGAGACGGGGCTATTGCGGCCATGCAGGTTATGGCTACCGCCGCCGGCAGCGCTACGCCCGTCTCAGCAACGTCTGGCGCCGCCTACCGGGTCAACCCCGAACCCTCGCCCCATTTGGTTGGGCCGGACGGCAACTCCTTCTTTATTTTGGGGGTCAATTACGAAGGTTACTTTGACCGGGCCTGGCAGATGTGGGAGCCGGACAAATTCGACCTGGCCCTCATTGAAAAAGACTTCCGCAAAGCCCGCCAGGCAGGTTTCAACAGCCTCCGCCTCTTTGTGCAAAGTTCCCTGGAAAAAGAAATCGCCGCCGGAAACTTTGACCGACTTGATTGGGTGCTGGAATTGGCCCAGCGCCAAAAACTGGCCGTGCTGCTGGCCCTCAACGACGATCACAGCGCCAATCTGACCCGCAACGGCGACATCAACGCCGCCATTGCCGCCCACTATCGCGGCCATCCCGCCGTGCTTGGCTTTGACCTGGAAAATGAGCCTAAACTCTACCACCTGCTGGTAGCCCAGTACGCCGCCGAGCACCCTGCGCCCCTCCAATCCACGGTCCTGATTGACCATTACGGCGAGCGAGTCGACCGAGCCGGAGTGGAACAGATGCGCCAGGAGCGCCGCATCCCCAGCGCCCTCGACGATCAGATGGCCTACTACTATGCCAACGGTCTGCAATTCTTCCTGGATTTCAACGACGCTTACAACGAATGGTACCGCCAGACCGGCCAGATGGTGACCGACTATATCTCTTCGCCCGACGCGACTCACTGGCAAACATACATCGAAGTAATGAATGAGACCGTGGCCGCGTGGATCGCGCCCCAACTGGCCCCCCTTCGCGCCGCCGACCCCGCCGCGCTGGTTACGGTCGGCTGGGACTGGCTCCTTTTTGCAGCTCTGGCCGCCAACCAAACCCTCGACTTCCACCAATTTCACCTGTACGGCACCCGTAGTTTGGGGGGGCTGCGGGCCTTGCTCACTATTATGGATAGCCTCCAACGTCGCTTTCCCCACATCCCGCTTGTGGTGGGTGAGTTTGGGTATTCCAATGCCACCAGTAGCAATCCCTCCCGGTCACAACTGGTGTCCCAAACCGCCACCGCGCTCTACGAAGGCGCCATGCTGGCCTACCTGCGGGCCAACGGTTTTGCCGGGGGAATGAAGTGGATGCTCAACGATGCTACCGGCATCGACAACCCCTTTGAAGCCAATCTGGGGGTATACGCTCCCGGCGATCAGCCGAAAGTTGTCGCTCAAGTTATCCAAAACTACGCCAATCTATGGTCGCACATCACTGAAACCGGCGATTTTACCCTGGGCGAGGACCCCATTGCCGAGTTGAACTATCGCCATTCCTTACCGGGGGTCAGCGTTATCGGCGGGGGGCGCCACCAGGATTTACTGCTCGATTGGCAGGCCAGCGAAGGCACCCACCTTTATCTGGCCTGGGCCGACAACATAACAATCAAGGCGCTGGCCGGGGGGCAAATCTCGCTCAATCCGCCGGAACTCATCCCCGCGTGGGCCGAACACGCTTCTATCCTGCACCGGCTCGACCAGGGACAGCGCGTTCGTCTGGCCGTGTTCCCGGCTGGCGAGCGGGTCGTCTGGACCATCCAACCCAACCAAACCTACGTTATTACCAGAGGGGCCCCAAAACCCCAACTGCCGCCTGCCGGTGAAATCCCCGAGCCGGGTCCCGGCGAACACGTCATCATCCTCCCCGATACCCAGGCCCATCTCGATGCGGCCCGGGCCTATCTCAATGCCTTCCGGCCCGACGTCAGTTTCCAGCCCGATGAGGCGGCGGGACGCTGGCCCTATGTTACAATTGCGGGAGACACCAGTGGCATTACCGTGGCTCAAGAGGAGGCTCTGCGTAACGCCGGAGCGTGGGTTGAACGCGTTGCCGCCGACACCCTAGCCGGAACGAAGGGCCTGCTCGACCGGTTGGCCGCTTCCGGCTATCGTTTCTTGCAAGGCGCGCCCGAACCGTCCCCTGAACCGCCGCCAACGCCAGAACCGCCCCCCGAACCACCGCCGCCAGAACCGGAACCGGTCACCTACACGGTTCAACCCGGCGATACGCTGTGGCTCATCTCGGTGAAAATGTACGGTACCGGCAGTTTATGGAACACCATTTTCCAGGCCAATCGAGACATTCTTGACGACCCCGGTCGCATTCGTCCCGGCCAGGTACTCAAGATACCGCCCCAGCCGTAAAAACCAGGCAAGGCGTTTTCTCATTCCCACATTGAGCTATCCAGACCCTGAAGGTCTCAGGCGAACAAAGTTCGCCCACCTTTAGGGTCTGGAAAAATATTTCTTACCGCCACCGCGCTTCTGCTCCCCAACCAAATGACTCTACCCTTCTTGCGTATTTTCATCATTTCGATAGTATTACTGGGCGCACGTTTTGGGAGGAGAATATCTATTCTTTAGGGGTCGGATTGGACTCTGAGAGCAGTACCTTAACCGCAGAAAATCTCTTTGGAGTCAATCGGCTATACCATACCACCGTGCACCCATTTCTGCTATCCTGCCGCTGCCCACGCCGGAGAGATTTTCCAGGCCAAAAGCAACAACTCAGTGTATCTGGCCGTAATCTGCCCAATTTTTGCTTATGACCGATATTTTCATGGACAAAGTCTCATCCCGCGGTTTGGCCAGATCAAAGCCAAGCCTGACCATCCGTTGGCAACAACTGGCCTGGCCGCTGGGGATTTTTCTGGTCATTCTTTTACCCCGCGTCCTCACCCTCAGCACCTTTCTCACCGCCGACGAAGACGACCAGATCATGTTTGCCCATCTCTTCCTCAAATCGGCTTTGCAGGGCAATTGGGCCGGAGCGTTAGTGCTGGGCTATCCCGGCGTACCCACCCTGATTTTAGGCGCTGCCGGGGTTGGCCTGCGTTACCTCTTTCATTATGCGGGTTGGCTCCCCCTCCCCTGGGCCACCGCAAATTTGACGACCACCCTTAATCAGGTCACTACCCAATTTGGCGTATTTTCCTATCCGTTAGATTTTCTACCGTGGGTGCGCCTTCCGCTAGCTCTGACGGCCTCCTTGAGCATCTTTGGGATTTATTTACTGGCTAAACACCTGCTGGATGAACGGCTGGCGCTATTGGTCACTTTGATCATTGCCTTTGACCCTTTTATTCTGGCCCACACCCGCGTCGTCCACGTTGATGGCCCGATGGCCTATTTTATGTTCCTTTCGTTTTTGGCCTTTATCCTTTACCTGGATCAGGGCGGCTGGAAATGGCTCCTGCTTTCGGGTCTGTTTGGCGGTTTGGCCACGCTGAGCAAAACGCCCGCTGTTTTACTTGGCCCGATACTGGTCCTTAGCGGCCTATGTTATGCCCTCTTCCCCCCACCCGGCTTGCCTCGCTCACTGCGCTGGAAAAGGCTGGGCCTAGCGCTGGTGGTTTGGGGCATTGTCGCGGTTGGGGCATTCTTTGCCCTATGGCCGTCGATGTGGACCCGCCCCTGGTTTGCCGTGGAATGGATTATCCGCAACATCCAGAGCGTCAACCGTAGCGTTCACCCCACCAGCGGTATTTTCTGGGGCGGGCGACAGACCGATCAGAATCCACTTTACTATACCCTTGTTTTTCCTTACCACCTGACGCCGCTGACCACCGCGGGCGTGATTGGCGGACTGGGGATGATGGGGGCTGGTTTGGTGGCTTACTGGCGCAAGACTACGGGGATAATAAGTGACTGGCTCATCCGGGTCTTGCCCCTGACCTTGAGCCTGGTGGCTTATGTCGTTGTTTTCATCACACCCGTTTCGACCATCTCGCGGCGAGGAGACCGATACATCCTGCCGGTCTTTTTCGCTTCGGGCTTGTTTTCGGCGTTGGCTTTGTGGTGGTTGGCCTCTCTACTTATCAAATACCTCCCCCCCCTGGCAGAGCGACTCAAATTGACGCCAGCCCGTCTGGGGGGAACTTTGGTTTTGCTCCAGACTTTTTTGGTGCTGCTTTACCATCCCTATTACCTGACCTACTTCAACCCGGTTATGGGAGGACATCGCACCGCGCCCTATCGCATTAATGTTGGTTGGGGCGAGGGCTTGGATTTGGCCGCTCGCTATTTAAATGAATCAACCGGCGTCCCAAAACCTCAGGTGGCGGCCTGGTACAGCGGTCAATTTGCGCCGTATTATCATGGCCCCACCATCGACCTATCGAACCACAGCAGCGCTCTTACCGGGGAATATGCGGTGTTTTACATTAACCAGGTCCAACGTGGCTTCCCCAGTCGAGAACTGCTGAGCTACTTTCAACAGCGTGACCCGGTGCAGGTCATCAAGATAGGTGGCATCGCCTATGCCTGGATTTACGAAGGCCCGGTTGTTAGCCAGACTGCCCCGGAAAACTATCTTTTTCCCGTGGGGGTGCTGTTGGGCGGCGGGGCCTATCTGACCGGCCTGGACGTTCCTCAGACGACGATGCCGGTTGACGCCTATGCCTTTTCTGCCGCCGAAAGAAAAGCCAATGCTCAACGACCCTACGCCCCCCTTGAGGGCATCCCCGTAACCTTGTACTGGGAAACAGTCGGGCGAATCGCCGGAGAACATAACATTTACCTGCGCCTGGTCGATGACGAGGGCAATATTTGGGGTCAGGTTGACCGGATGATTCTCAGCGGGCTGTGGCGACCCGACCGTTGGTATGCCGGTTACTTTTTGCGAGACGAGTACAAGCTCCCCCTCGATCCAGCCACCCCGCCGGGCACATACCATTTTGAAGTGGGGATGTATGATTTTGTCACGGGTCAGAGTCACGGCATTGCCAGGAGCATTGGCGAGATTACGCTTGTCCCGCCAGCAAGAATCACCCCCCTGGATGAACTGGACCTCCCAACCATGCTGTCAAGCGCAATTGATGAATCGCTGACGTTAGTAGGACATGACTATTCAGATTCCCAACTGCCCCCGGGGGCCGAAGTTGTCGGCAAGATTTACTGGCAGACAGTCAAACCGATGGAAGAAGATTACTGGATAGAATTCTCTTTGTTAGGTCCAAACCGTAAAGAATACGTGATTGCCGAAATGCCCCTATCCCCCTCGTATCCAACATCTCGGTGGCGACGTTCTGAAATTGTTGGGGGAGGGTACCGCTTCCACATCCCGGCCGTGGCCCCGCCGGGTGAGTATCCTCTGGTGGCCCACGTGATCGACCCCCAAACCGGCGAGCGTCTCGGTTCGTCAACGCCACTAGCCAACATCACCATTGAAAGCCAGGAACGAAACTTTGAACTTCCCCAGGGCGTTGCGCCTATCACGGCGTATGTCAATAATGAGATTGAGTTGGTGGGTTATAAACTGAGTGAGTCAACGGTGGGATCCGGCGAATCTTTTGACCTGACTCTCTACTGGCGCAGTTTGAACTTTGCCGATGCTAGTTACACCATTTTTGTTCATGCCGTCGGTCCCGATCAGGTGATACGCGGCCAGTGGGATAGCATTCCGGTGCAGGGTGCCTCACCTACCAGCGGCTGGATTCCCGGCGAAATTATTCAGGATCACTACGAAATCCCGATGACGCCCGATGCGCCGCCCTGGAAATACGACATCTTTGTGGGCATGTACAATGCCCTCACCGGCCAACGCCTTCCCCTCACCAGTCCCAACGCCCCGGTTTCCGACAACCGGGTATGGCTGACCCGGGTGCAGGTTATGCAAAAATAGCCCGGCTGGCCCGCACGCCCAATCAACAGAAACTATCCTATGCCCAGAAATAACGCCACACATTTGGCCCGTTACCCCTCTCGTCTCACGTTCCTGTTCAGAGAATGGTCTATCCTGATTCTATTGGCCCTGCTAACCCTGATTATGCTCTACCCTCTCTCCATCCACCTCTCCAGCATGGTCCCTGAGCCAACCGACCCTCTCCTCAACGTGTGGCGAATGCAGTGGAACGTCCATGCCTTTCTCGGCGGGCCGGAGAGTATAACCAACCTGTTTAACGCCAATATCTTTTACCCCTTTCCCCTGACCCTGGCCTACAGCGAGCATTTTCTGATGATGTCTGCCCAGGCGCTGCCTTTCCTGCTGGTTGCCGATGGGCATTTGTTGGGGATGAATCTATCGGTGCTCATCACCTTCATTCTGTCCGGCTACGCGATGTATTTGCTGATGACCAATTGGACTGGGCATCGCTGGGCCGGGCTGGTTGCCGGACTGCTATTTGCCTTCTCGCCGCATCGCTTTGGCCAGTTGTATCATCTGGAATTGCTGGTTACCCAGTGGATGCCGTTGACCCTGCTGGCCCTGCATTGGACGCTAACCCGGCGTAGTACCCGCTATCCAATACTTTTTATCATCTTCTTCAACCTGCAAGCCCTATCCGGTTTTCACTACACGTTCAATTTGACCATTGCTTGTGCTCTGTTGGTACTGATCTACCTGCTGACCCGGCGAATCTACTGGCGACGCGGCTTGTGGCTGGCCGCTGCCCTATCCATTGTCGTCACCCTGCTGTTCAATTGGCCGGTGTGGCGCATGTACCTGCGCTTCAGCGACGTAATGGGGGCCATCCGCACTCCCGGCGAGGTTCGCATCTATAGCGCCGCCCTCACCGATTATCTGACCACTATCCCCCACAACCTGCTTTACGGCTGGACTTTTGGTCGCTGGCAACCGGAGGGACACCAATTTCAGCCGCTTATGCCGGTGGGGGTGGTGGGTTTACTACTGGCGATAATCGGCCTGACGACGCTCTTTCCAAAACTCAACTCATCTTCCCCCGGCACCACATCACACGTTACAGACCACGCATCGTTTTTTGCTTTCCCCACCATCCTATTTTTGTTATTGGTCACCCTAACCGGTCTTCTTCTCTCCTTCGGCCTCAACGAACAAGCCCTGGGTACTGGCCTGGCCCCACTCCTGAAATTTTCTCCCTACAATTGGCTATATAAAAACATCACTTTCTTTCAGGGGATTCGCGTGCCGGGGCGGTACGGGATTTTGGTGGTGCTTGGACTGACAGGACTCGCCGGGTGGGGGATGGCTCAAATTGCGAATAGCAGATTACAACTGGTCAATCATTTACCTCAAGCCATCTCATTGATTCTGATGGCGTTCATTATCCTGGAATATTGGTCGGCGCCCCTGGTGGGGCCGGAGTTTCCGGCGGGGCAAGGCATTGCCGCCGTTTATCGCTGGCTGCAAGCTGAAACCCCGCCCGATACGGTAGTGCTAGAACTCCCTTTCCAGGGATCGTCGGAATTCATTTACGAATATTATTCCTCTGACCACTGGCGACGTCTGGCTAACGGCGGCACCGGTTTTACCCCCCCCATTTACAAAGAACTGCGCGAATGGTTCAACGCCTTTCCCGACCCCCGCTCCGTAGATGTCATTCAGCAGTTGGGTATTGATCTGGTCATCCTGCACTCCAACTCCTACGCGCCCGAAGATTGGCAGCGGGTAATGGCCGACTTACCCCTCTATCTTCCCGCCATCGAACAAATCCAGCAGATTGGCGACGCCCTGATTTTGCACATCACCCCCCCGCTTTGCCGGGCCAAACCTGAGCAGGTGCAGGCAAGTCTTGCCCCTGCCCAATTAGATGGTCTGCCTCACGCCGCAGCCGTGACTTATCACAACCCGGGCCCCGCTGCCTTTGTGGCCGACGTGCAGCAGGTCAGCCGCTTGACTTTTACCACCGGCGGTGGCAAAAACTTCACCGAGCCGCTGGTTACGCCTGCCAACGAGACACAAGCGGTGATCGTACCGCTACGGGACGAACAGCAGGTTGTCACTCTGGCCGGAGCCTGGCTGGCCACGCTCGATCGCGCCATCTCGCTTGAACCGCCCGCCCAAGCTCCACCCCCTGACCATGAAGACGACCCGTGGCAGCCGCTCGGTTTGCAGTTTGCCGATGGGCCGCGGTTGGCGGCTTACCGTTTAAGCCCGAAAAACCCAACTGCCTGTGGCATGCTGGCGGTGTCCTTGCAATGGGGCGACGGACAGGCGGGTGACACCGCTATCGTGCAGATACTCGATCCGTTTGGCCGGGTGGTCATCGAAAACGTAGCCCAACCCTGGGACAATTCTGGCGGCGAAATCGACACCCGAAATTTGGCCCTGGTCGCTCCTCTGCCCGCCGGACGTTACGGCCTGCGGGTTCGGGTCAAGGCTGGCGACGGCGCGGAACGCCTACCCATCACCGAAGACGGCGTTACCATTCCCATCGATCAGATTCCGCCGCTGCCGCTGGTCATTCATCCCCAGGCGCATCCACTCACCGGTGAAGCGTTAGCCGACCCACCGCTGTTTGGCCATACCATCCGTTTGCTGAGAGCAAAATTAGGGCAAGAGCCGGTATCGGCGGGCGATTGGCTACGCTTTTCCCTCACCTGGCAAGCGGAGCAACCGCCTGATTCGGAGCTGACCGTGTTCACCCAACTTCTCGACCCGGCTGGGCAGGTGTGGGGCCAACGTGACAACTGGCCCGGCGGCGGCGGGTACCACACCTCGCTGTGGCGGCCCGGCCAGCCGGTGGTTGATGATTACGCGTTTCAAATTCAACCCAACGCCCCTCCCGGCACTTATCGCCTGATTGTTGGCCTGTACCACAGCGACACCCAAGAGCGGATACCCACTCAATCCGGCGCAGATTTTGTCGAAATCGGTACGGTGGTGGTGGAATGAAGGAATCGCCGAGCCAGCGAGTCAACGAGTCAGCGAATAACGCTCCTACTTGCTACGCGCTATTTCTGCCTCCGCTGGGCTACCTTCTCATCAGCCTCATCGTCACCTGGCCGATGGTCACCCACCTGCACGGTTGGGTCCCTGGTTTTGGCGATTGGGGCCAGAATAGGTGGGCTTTGTGGTGGACGCGCCACGCCCTGCTGAGCCTGGCGCAATCGCCCTTTTTCACCAACTACCTCTTCTACCCTCAAGGCGTCACGCTGCTCTTTCACCCCCTCGACGTATCCGACGGCTTACTGGCCATGCCGCTTTACGGGCTGCTCGGCGGTGACATCAGCTACAACGCGATGGTCTGGCTCTCGTTTGGTCTGGGTGGTTGGGGGACTTATCTGCTGGCCCTCTATTTGACCGGCCAGCGCGGAGCCAGCTTTGTGGCCGGGTTGATTTTTGTGCTGTCGCCGTACCACTGGCTGCGGATTGACCTGGGACACTTGAATCTGTCCACGTTGCAATGGATTCCGTTTTATGTGCTTTTTTTGCTCAAATTTGTCCGGCAAGGATCCAAACATTCGATAGTGCTGGCCGTTTTTTTCCTAGTGTTCAATGCCCTCAATTCCTGGTATTACGTCGTCTATTGCGGGCTGCTGTCGCTGGCGATGGTCTTTTGGCCCGCAGAAACTCCAACCGGAAAATCAACAGGTAGCCAAGGTTCCGTTTCCCCATTCCCCATTCCCCATTCACCGCTTACCATTCATCCCCGGCTCCTTCGCGCCGGACGTGTTGCCATTGGGTTATTACTGGCGTTGCTCATCCTCTCGCCTCTCCTGCTGCCGATGTTCCAACTGTTGGGCGCCACCACCCTCGTCGGCGAGCACAACCCCTTGCGCCACTCGGTCGACCTGTACAGTTTTTGGGTGCCCGGTCCACCCTCAACGTGGGCCGGTTGGTTTGAGGACGTGTGGGTCTCTTACGCCGCCCAGAACCGGGAGCCAGGCGCGTCGGCTTATATGGGTTATATTGTGCTGGGCCTGAGTCTCATTGGCCTGCTGGGCAGGCGCTGGCGGCGGCAGGCAATCTGGTGGTGGGCAGTCGGCCTGGGGTTTACCCTGCTGGCGCTGGGGCCGCAATTGCAAATCGACGGGCAGACTTTTGATATTTTGCTGCCCTATCGCTGGCTCACCGAACTCTTCCCCGTTTTTGCCCTCACCGGCATCCCGGGCCGTCTGGTGGTGATGACATCCCTGGCTCTGGCGATGTCAGCCGCCTATGGGCTGATCAATTTGAGTCGCTGGCTGGACAGAGGCGGGGGGCAGGGATCAGGCGTCAGGCGTTGGTTGGGGGTAGCCTTTGCCTTGTTTGTCATTTTTGAATACCTGGCCATTCCGCTGCGTTTGACTTCGACCGATGTAGACGACTTCTACCATACCCTGGCCGCCGACCCCGAACCGTATGCGATTTTGGATATCAAGTGGGACGCCAACTTTTTAATGCACGCCCAAACTGTCCACCACAAACCCCTGGTGGGCGGCTGGCTGGCTCGCCTGCCCCGGGAACAGGCAGCTTATTTGAACCAGGGCGGTCTGGATCAATCATTTTTGTATTTGCTGCTCGGTCCGAAGGGAAAAACGCTCACCGACCCTGCCGCCATTCAAACGGCCGTTCACGCCGCGCTGGTCGAGCGCAACGTGCGCTACATCATCGACCACAATCACGCGGCCGGGCCGTTTATCGAAAAATCTGTCGGCTGGCCAGTGGTGTACAAAAGCGACGGTCTGGTGGTATACGGCCAAGAGCATCAATAACCTTGCCTCAGTAAATCCAAAATTTGCATAGGATGGCATCGCTGAGCCTAATCCCCGGCGAGGTCACGCAAGTAGTCGGCCATCAGCGGCCACAGGCGCTGGTACTGGGCAAAAAGCTCGTTGTAACGCCGCTGTTGCAACGGGTCGGGTTCAAACACCCGCTCCAACTTCACCGTGGCCGCACAGCCCTCGGCCAACGACGCATAGACCCCAATTCCTGTCCCGGCCATAATCGCCGCGCCCAAGGCTCCGGCTTCGGTAACCCGCGGGCGGATAAATGTTTGTCCCAAAATATCGGCACTGATTTGCACCCAGGCGTCGGCTTTGCTGCCCCCGCCCACGGCGCGAAAGTCGGCCAGCTCGATGCCAATCTCGGGCAATCGGGCTAATGACTTGCGCAAATAAAAGGTGACCCCTTCCAAAATCCCCTTCAAAATGTCCCCGCGCGGGGTTTCCAGACGCAAACCGGCCATCACGCCGCAGGAGTCGGCAATGAATTCCGGCGGCCCGGTTGGGGCAAAGTGGGGTAACACCATCACCCGGCTGGGGCCTGCGGGAATTTCACCGATCAGGTCGGCATAAATATCGCGGCCCGCGGCCTGGGCCTGTTGGGTTTCAGTGGCGGCAAATGTATCGCGATACCACTTCAACATAGAGCCGCCATGATTGTAAATGAAGCTGGCCAACAGGTGGGGGTCGGCATGATGTTCGGTGTTCAGGCCGCGCTCAATCATCAGCGCCGGGTCACGTCGCCGGTTGAAGACCGGGGTGGCGCAAAAATAAGTTCCCATGCCATACATCACCTGGCCCTGCTGAATAACGCCGCAGCCCACGGCGTTGGCGCACTGGTCGTGCGCGCCAGTGACAATGGCCACGCTGGCTGGTAGCCCCAGTTCCGTGGCCAGGTTGTGTTGGAGTGTGCCGATGACCGTGGCCGACGGGACCGGGTCGGGCAGTTTGGCGCGGTCAAGTCCGGCCAGAGTCAACAACTCAGCCGACCAGGTAGTTTGGTCCACATCAAACAACAGGGTGCGATTGGCCAACGAATAATCCACCGCCGGGTCGGCCCCCAGCATAAACGAGACAAAACTACCCCAATGCAAAAATTTATAGGTCTGGTGGTAGAGGTCGGGTTGGTGCTCTTTGAGCCACAATAGCTTGGGCAGGCTGTAATGATTGCCCAGGGTATTGCCGTTGATCTGGTACAGTCGCTCGTTGCTCAGTTTGTCGGCCAGCCAGGCCAGGTATTCTTCTCCCCGGCGATCAAAGTTGAGCAGCGATGCCCCCAATATCCGGCGATCGGCGCTGACCGGCACCACGGCCTCACCCAGCGAAGATACCGCCAGCGACTTGACCGTGGTCTTGGATAATGCCCGCTATCAACGTTGTCGTTTCGTGATGGATGTCGCCGCGGCTCTTGAGATTGAATTACTGTT
>JAFGNV010000203.1 GCA_016926805.1 Anaerolineae bacterium | reverse complement strand
CTTTTTCCCCTCCCCCAAATTGGGGGAGGGGCCAGGGGTGGGGGCAAAATAAAAACATCTCATCACTTACAATTGAACCACTACCCAGATTTTTTAACATCCGAGGTGAATAATTATGACACAACGAATTCGCACTGCTCTGGTTGGGTGTGGCAAGGTGGGCCATACGCACGCCCAAGCGCTGAAAGCCTTTCCCCAGTCTGATTTTGTGGCCGTTTGTAGCCGCAGCCGGGAGAAAGTTGATCACTTTGCCCGCCAGTATGAGGTGCAGGGCTATACCAACTTTGAACAGATGTTGACTGAAGTCAAGGTGCAGATGGTGGCCATTTGTACGCCACACCCGGTTCACGCCGACCAGATCATTGAGGCGGCCCGGCACGGCGTTCACTCTCTGGTGGAAAAACCGCTTGCCTCGGATTTGAACCATTGCGACCGGGCGATTGTGGCCTGTCGGCAAGGTGGAGTCAAATTGGGGGTCATTAGCCAGCGTCGCTTTTATAAGCCGGTGGTTCGGCTGCAGCAGGCCATCGAGGCGGGCAAAATCGGCCGGCCGGTGCTGGCGACCCTCGCCGTGCTGGGCTGGCGTGATGAAGCCTACTACCAGTCGGACCCCTGGCGGGGAAAATGGGATACAGAGGGCGGCGGGGTGCTGGTCAACCAGACCCCGCACCAGTTGGACGTTTTCCAATGGCTGATGGGGCCGATTGACGAACTCTTTGGTTACTGGGATAATTTGAATCACCCTTACCTTGAGGTCGAAGACACCGCCGTGGCCGTGGTGCGTTTCAAGAGTGGGGCGTTGGGCCAGATATTGGTCAGTAACTCCCAGAAGCCGGGGTTTTACGGCAAAATCCATATTCATGGCTCAAACGGCGCCTCGGTGGGAGCGCAAACCGAGGGCGGGTCGCCCTTTATTGCCGGGGTGACTACCACGATCGAGCCACCCCTCAACGACATCTGGACGGTGCCGGGCGAGGAACACCTTTTGCCGGTCTGGCAGGAAGAAGATCGCCAGACGGCGGCAGAAATCGACGTGATGACCTATTATCACCGTTGCCAGATAAAGAACTTTTTGCAGGCGATCATCGAAAATCAAGAACCGTTGGTGAACGGCGAGGAAGGGCGCAAGGTGGTAGAAATGTTCACGGCCGTCTATCGTTCGCAACGAGATGGCCGCCCGATTAAATTTCCATTGGCCCCGGAAACGGGTCGAGACGATTATGATGGCCGTTTGACTTACCTTCCCCTTAGCAGGAGAGATGCATGAAAGCCCTATTGTTGACCGAGTACAACCATTTTGCATATACCGACGTGCCCGAGCCTGAAATCGGCCCGGATGATGCCCTCATCCGGGTGAGGGCCTGCGGCATTTGCGGCAGCGACATCCACGGTATGGACGGCAGTTCGGGCCGGAGAAATCCGCCGCTGATTATGGGTCACGAAGCCGCCGGAGTCATTGCCTGGGTGGGTCATCAAGTTTCCAGGTGGCAGCCGGGCGACCGGGTGACCTTTGACTCCACCATTTACTGCGGCGAATGTTATTTTTGCCGGCGAGGGCAGATCAATCTATGTGATCATCGCCGCGTTTTGGGCGTGTCGTGTGATGAATATCGCCAGCACGGGGCTTTGGCTGAATACGTGGCGGTGCCCCAGCGAATTCTTTATCACCTGCCAGACAAGGTCTCTTTTGTCCACGGGGCCATGGTGGAGCCGGTGTCGATTGCGGTCCACGCAGCCTCGCGGGTGCCGGTCAACCTGGACGATACGGTGGTGGTGTTTGGCGCGGGGATGATTGGGTTGCTGGTTATTCAAGTTTTGAAAATTGCCGGGTGTGGGCGGGTTATTGCCGTGGATTTGGCTGACCATCGCTTACAGTTGGCCCGCCAATTGGGCGCGGACGAAGGACTGCGGTCCGACCGGGACGACGTGATCGGTGAAGTATGCCGTCTTACCGGGGGACGTGGGGCAGACCTTGCCTTTGAAGTAGTGGGGATTACCCCCACGGTCCGGCTGGCCGTGCAATCCTTAAAAAAGGGAGGAATGCTGGCGTTGGTGGGTAATCTGTCGCCACAGGTAGAGTTGCCGCTGCAAGCCGTGGTTACACGCCAGTTAACCCTGGCGGGTTCAGCCGCGTCGTGCGGCCAGTACCCGGCCTGTTTGAACATGATGGGCCGGGGCAGCCTCAACCTAAATGCGATTATCAGCGCGGTGGCGCCGTTACGCGAAGGCGCGACCTGGTTTGCCCGGCTGTATCAACGAGAGGAAAACTTGCTCAAGGTAATTTTGGAGCCGACTTAAACCAGTTCGGCTTCCATGTTGAGGTATCGGGCGGCCACGTCCGGAAAATTAACAATCAAGTCCTCCGGTCGAGGCACTTCAGAGAGGTAAGCATCCAACGCCAGACCGTAGTCCGATCCCCAGCGGTTCGTTTCCAGATTAGATTTGGTCCAGATGCCGATGACCGGCAAAACCGGGTATTTGCGGCGAATAAGGGGCAAGATACTGCGGAGGTAGCTATTCAAGCCATTCAGATCGAGCAGCAGAAAATCCCATTTTAACTGAGACCCATAAAGCCCGTTGAGCAGTTGCTGGCTGGTTTGAACCGTCACTCCCTCATCGGTGAGTGTCTGAACCATTTTCTGCTCCGTCGCCATGTCGCAACTGCAGACAAGAATATTGAGTGATTGCATATTTCTCCTTCCTCTTTTAAAATCGATGAAGTAGTAAGATGGTGAGGGGAGACGATAGTGCCAGTGTTCAGTATACATCTCAGAGAATTAGGCGAGAAGCGTAGGTAATGCGGAATTCTGACGCCCGTAAGAACCGTAGAAAATACCGAGAGAACTTCGGTTATCTACGTATAGACTACGAAGCTGTCGCTCTCACCGATGAGAGAGACCTCTTGTCCTTATTTGCAGGAAAAGGAAATTGGGATTATTAATGCTTTACCGTTGAGATGAATTTGCCGTTAGGGGGCAGGTATGAAAATTGATGCTCACCAACACTTTTGGCGTTACACGCCCGCAGAATATGGCTGGATTGGCTCTAATATGGAGATTCTCAAAAACGACCATCTACCGGCCAATTTAGCCTTGTTGACCAGGACTGTCGATATCGAAGGCACCGTAGCCGTGCAGGCCCGGCAAACCTTGACCGAAACCGAATGGCTGCTAGATTTGGCCGACCACTACGCCCTCATCAAAGGTGTGGTCGGTTGGGTTGACCTCTGCGGCCCTGACCTGCGGGAACAACTGGAACGTTTTGTCGATCATCCCAAGTTTTGCGGCGTGCGACACTTGGTACAAGATGAACCGGATGACCGGTTTATGCTGCGCGAAGATTTCATCCGGGGCATTAGCTTGTTAGCCGAGTTTGATTTGACCTACGATATTCTGATCTTCCCCCGCCAACTATCCGCCGCTTGTGAACTCGTTGCGATATTTCCGAACCAGCCGTTTGTGTTAGACCACATAGCTAAACCCTTCATCAAAGATGGCCTCATTGAGCCGTGGAGTGCAAACATCCGGCAGTTGGCAACGTTTCCCAACGTCTTTTGCAAAGTCTCGGGGATGGTTACCGAGGCCCATTGGCGGCAGTGGAAACCGGCCGATTTTCAGCCATACCTTCAGATTGTTTTTGAAGCCTTTGGACCCCAACGAATTATGTTTGGTTCGGATTGGCCGGTCTGTCTGCTGGCCGCCACCTATACCAAGGTGGTCAAAATTGTGGCCGATTACGTCTGGCAATTGTCGAAAACGGAACAGGCGATGGTTTGGGGCGAAACTGCCCGGAAGTTTTATGGATTGGAGCAAAATCAAAACACGTGAAAGCCGTTTCCTTTTCTGCACCCCGAAAGACAGAAATCATCGATACCCCGGAACCTCAACTGGGCTCCGAAGATGTTCTGGTCGATGTCCATTACATTGGCCTATGCGGCACCGATTTGAATACCTATCGCGGCCTGATGCCGTTGGTCACTTACCCGCGCATTCCTGGCCACGAAGTCAGTGGGGTAATCGTGGCTAAAGGAAAAAACGTACCCGCTTCAATCAACAAAGGTGATCGGGTGATGCTCTCGCCCTATGCTCATTGCGGCATCTGTCCTGCCTGCCGGGTGGGACGTTCCAATTGCTGCCAGTTCAACCAGACCTTGGGGTACAATTCACAATTCACAATTATTTAGGAGATTACAATGTCCTGGCAAACAACCATTAATTTACAGCCTGCCTTCTTTTCCGAGGCCGAAAAAATTCTGGCCGAATATGAGAGTTTGAAGGCTTCGACGTTTTTATACGTTTCAGGCGTAGCCGGTTTGCGGCTGACGAATGAAGTGGGGCAGATGATCATATTGCCTTTTCAGGGGCAGCAGATTTGGGACCTTGAGTTTTTTGGCCGCACATTGACTATGAAGTCGATGTTTGCTGCGCCCAATCCTACTACCCAATACCTGCACACCTACGGCGGGTTTTTGCTGCACTGTGGCGCCACGGCTATGGGCGTCCCCACCGCCGACGACTCGCACCCCCTGCATGGCGAGTTGCCCAACGCGCCCTATCAAACAGCCCAATTGCTTGTGGGCCAAGACGAGCGGGGGGCGTACATGGGGGTCACCGGCAGCTACCAATTCACCGTGGCGTTCAGCCATAACTATGTGGCCCGGCCGGTCGTCAAGCTGTATACCAACTCCAGCCGGGTACCCATCGCGATGACCGTCAAGAATCTCAAACGTTCCCCGATGGAGTTGATGTACTTGGCCCATCTCAATTTCCGCCCGGTGGACAATGGCAGACTGGTTTACAGCGCGCCGTGCGACCCCAAGCACGTGCGAGTGCGTAGTAGTATTCCCTCGCACCTCAGCCCGCCCGCCGGTTACCGTGAGTTTCTGGCTGAGTTGGAGACCAATCCGGCCAAGCACAACCTTCTGGCGCCGGGCCTGGCCTTTGACCCGGAAGCGGTTTTTTTCATCGATTACAAAACCGACGCCGCCGGTTGGGCTTACAGCATGCAGATTCATCCTGATGGTTCCGGCGATTTTGTCAGCCACCGTCCCGCCGAATTGGACCACGGGGTCCGCTGGATCAGCCGCACCGCCGACCAGGATGCCTTGGGTCTTATTCTGCCCGCCACTGCCGAGCCGGAAGGTTACACCGCCGAGAAAGCCAAGGGAAACATCAAAGTACTCCCGCCCGGCGGGGAATTCCATTTTGATGTGGAAGTTGGGGCTTTAACCCCCGTGGAGGCCAGGGAAATGGAAGCCGGAATTGAGGCGATTTTGGCGAGTTAGGTCTTGTTGAAAAACGGGAGAAGTTTATGCAAGCGGTTGTTTTTCCGGCTCCAGAAACCATAACCATCGAAACCGTGCCCGATCCTACCTGTGCCCCGGACGAAGTGATTGTGCAGGTGGCCCGCACCGGCATTTGCGGCACCGACGTCCACATCTATCGCAACGAGTACATGTCGAACTTTCCCATCATCCCCGGCCATGAATTTGGCGGGATGATTGTGGAGGTGGGCAAAAACGTAACCGATTTTCAAAAAGGTGATCGGGTGGCCGCCGATCCCAATCTATACTGCGGCCATTGTTACTTTTGTCGCAACGAGCAGGCCAATCATTGTCTCAACTGGCAGGGAGTGGGCATCACCCGGCCGGGCACTTTTGCCCAGTTTGTGGCGGTTCCGGCCAAAGCCTGCTACCGGGCGCCCGACTCCTTGACCGACACGCAATTGGCCTTTATCGAGCCGCTCTCGTGCGTGGTGCACGCCCTTAATCGCTTCCGGGTTTGGCCCGGCGATGAGGTGTTGATTTTTGGAGCCGGGCCGATGGGGCTGATTCTGGTTCAGGCGTTGCGACACAGCGGCGCCTCGCAGGTGGTGGTGGTCGAAAAACAGCCCGACCGCCTGGCCCTGGCTGCCCAACTGGGCGCGACAACGACCGTGTTGGTAGGGCCTGACCAGGATGTGGTTTTGAAAGCGTTGGCACCGTATGGTTACGCCGTGGTGGTTGATGCTACCGGCATTCCGGCGGTGATCGAGCAGGCGTTTGACTTTCTCAAACCCAGAGGCCAGTTTCTGCAATTTGGGGTGACGCCCATAACTGCTTCCATCCAACTGCGCCCTTATGATGTTTTTCGAAACGATTGGACTATTATTGGCAGTTTTGCCCTCTGTTACACCTTTGAACGATCCATAGCCTGGCTGGCCAACGGCGTGGTTGACGTGACGCCGTTGATTAGCCATACCCTGCCGCTGACCGATTTTCCGGCAGTTTTCCATCACTTTGCTGCGGGCAAAACCTTGAAGGTTCATCTGCAACCATAACTGCAGATTTGGGGGGCCGTATGTCTCAATTACTGGCCATCGACCTTGGAACGTCGTCGGTTAAAGTTTTGCTGGCCGATGAAACCGGCCAGATTCTGAGCCAGGGCAGCGCCGAATATCCCATTCGCCGCCCGCAGCCGAATTGGGCCGAACAAAATCCAGATGACTGGTGGCGGGCGACCATTACGGCCGTCCATCAGGTGGTGACCGACATGCGTCGTAAGTCGATGTCGATTGCGGCCGTTGGTTTGTCCGGGCAGATGCACGGCGTGGTGTTGTTGGATGGTCGCCAGCAATTGCTTGGTCCGGCCATCATCTGGCCCGACCAGCGCAGCCAACGCCAGGTACAGGAAATTACGGCCCAAATTGGCGCCGAACGTCTGATTGAACTGACCGGCAGTCCGGTGGCGACGGGTTTTCAAGCCGCTACCCTGCGCTGGCTCCAGCAAGAAGACCCGGGACGATGGGCCGATGTTCGGGCCATTTTGCTGCCCAAAGATTACCTGCGCTGGCGGATGACGGGCGAGTTTCATACCGACCCCAGCGACGGTTCTGGCACCTTACTCTTTGATGTGCGCCAACGGGATTGGTCAGACGAGATATTGACTGCTCTGGAAATTGATCGGGCCAAACTCCCGCCGGTGCAGCCGTCGCGGGCCATAGCGGGTGAACTCAGCCAGCGGGCTGCCGATGCGTTGGGATTGGCGGTAGGTATTCCGGTGGTAACCGGAGCGGCCGATACAGCATGTGCGGCGTTGGGGGCGGGCATTGTTAACCCGCAAACTCTGCTCTTGACCATTAGTACCGGCGGCCAACTTGTTTTGCCCACGCAAGAAGTCCACGTTGACCGGGGGGGCCGGATTCATACCTTTTGCGCCGCCTTGATTCCGGGGCCAAACCAGCCGGGTTGGTATCAGATGGGGGCGCTGCTGTCGGCGGGAATGACTCTGCGTTGGCTGCGTGACGAGATTTTGGGATTGTGGGGCGAAAAGGCGTATACTCAAATGACGTCCTGGGCGGAAACCGTCTCACCCGGCGCCAGAGGATTGCTATTTTTGCCTTACCTGGTGGGCGAGCGGACACCCTATATGGATCCTCAGGCGCGTGGCTTGTTTTTAGGCCTCACCGCCAGTCATGGCCAAGCCGAGCTGGTCCGAGCCGTGCTGGAGGGCGTGGCGCTGGCCTGTTATGATGCCTACCGGGTGTTGGTTGAGTTGGAGCGAGAGCCGAATCAGATCATTATGGCCGGTGGCGGTGCGCGTAGTCAACTCTGGCAGCAGATTATCGCCGATGTTTTTGCTTTGCCGGTACAACGTTTGGAAGTCGGCGAGCAGTCGGCCCTGGGGGCTTTGCTGTTAGCGGGGGGAGGAATCGACCTATTTGAGCCTGGGGCGATGGCCCATGAATGGGCCGCTTATGGCCCGCCAATTGAACCCAATCCGCAACGGCATGCGTTGTACCAGGAAATCCTGCCGATTTTCCGCGACGCGTATCAAAAACACTGCGAGGATTTCAGGGAATTGCAGAAAATATGCGCCAGCGCAAGCACGGGGTAAGAAGCGTAATTCCCTACTTCTTACTTCCAGCGCCCTGGCTAAAGTTCAGTTTTCTAACCCCAAATATCATAAGCTATTAAAAAACTTTTAAGGAGTTATAAGATGGCAAATGTTAAAGATATAAAAATGAATCCCCCGGAAAATAAATTGGTTGGCGACATGCCCAAAATTGGCATCCGCCCCACCATTGATGGTCGTTTGGGCGGTGTGCGCGAGTCGTTGGAGGAGCAGACGATGAATATGGCCAAGTCCGTGGCCAACCTGCTCACCGGGAATCTGCGCCACGCCAACGGTCTGCCGGTTGAGTGCGTGATTGCCGATGGCACCATTGGTCGGGTGGCCGAGTCCGCGGCCTGCGCCGAAAAGTTCAAGAAAGAGGGTGTTGGTCTGACCATTACTGTCACTCCTTGCTGGTGTTACGGCTCGGAAACCATGGATATGGACCCGCACCTGCCCAAGGCCGTGTGGGGCTTCAATGGTACCGAGCGCCCTGGCGCGGTTTACCTGGCCGCGGTGTTAGCCGGGCACACCCAAAAAGGGCTGCCCGCCTTCAGTATTTACGGGCGCGACGTGCAAGACTCGGGTGATACCTCCATCCCGGAGGACGTGGCGACCAAGCTGTTGCAGTTTGCCCGTTCCGGCCTGGCCGTGGCCACCATGCGCGGCAAATCGTACCTATCCATCGGCGGCACGTCGATGGGAATTGCCGGTTCCATTGTAGACCAGCCGCTGTTTGAAGCCTTTCTGGGCATGCGGGTGGAAGATATTGACATGACCGAAATTGCCCGGCGGGTTGAGCGAAGAATTTATGACCCGGCTGAATTTGAAAGAGCTTTGGCCTGGTGCAACGAGAATTTGATCAAAGGCAAAGATAACAATCCCCCGGAAATGCAGCACAGCCAGGCCGAGAAAGACGCGGCCTGGGAATACTCGATCAAAATGGCCATCATTGCCCGCGACCTAATGACGGGCAACCCCCGCCTGGCCGAGTTGGGGTTTGGCGAGGAAGCCCTGGGCCACAACGCTCTTGTTGCCGGCTTCCAGGGCCAGCGCCAATGGACCGACCACCTGCCCAACGGCGACTTTATGGAAGCCATGCTCAACACTTCCTTTGATTGGAACGGCATCCGCGCGCCGTACATTGTGGCTACCGAGAATGACGCGCTCAACGGCGTGTCGATGCTGTTTGGCCATCTGCTGACCGGCACCGCCCAAATCTTTGCCGATGTGCGTACCTACTGGAGTCCCGATGCGGTCAAGCGTGTCACCGGCTACCAGTTGACCGGGATGGCCGCAGGCGGCATGCTGCACCTGATCAATTCCGGTCCGGCCACACTGGATGGCACGGGTCAACAGGAAGTTGACGGCCAACCGGCCATGAAACCTTTCTGGGAAATTACGCCGGATGAAGTAGACCGGTGTCTGGAGGCCACCACCTGGCATACCTCGTCGGTGGGATATTTCCGGGGCGGCGGCTGGTCGACTCGTTTCTTGACACGCGGCGGGATGCCGGTCACGATGTGCCGTCTCAACCTGGTCAGGGGGCTTGGTCCGGCTCTGCAAATTGCCGAAGGCTACACTGTTGACCTGCCGCAGAAAGTGCACGATACGTTAGACCAGCGCACCGACCCCACCTGGCCGACCACCTGGTTTGCGCCCACCGTCACCGGTAGCGGCCCTTTCCGGGATGTCTATACCGTGATGGCTAATTGGGGCGCCAACCACGGAGCCATCAGTTACGGTCACATCGGTGCGGATTTGATTACCCTGGCCTCGATGTTGCGAATTCCGGTGTACATGCACAACGTGCCCGAAGAACAAGTCTTTCGCCCCAGCGCCTGGGCCGCCTTTGGGGCTAATGAACCAACGGGCGCCGACTTTCGGGCTTGCGTCAACTTTGGGCCGTTGTACGGAAGATACTGATAACAAACGGTAGACAGTAGATGGTAGACGGCAGACAGTAGACAGGGGTGTTTCCCCGTTTACCGTCTACTGTCTACCGTTTGCCAATTATTACAGAGGGAAAAGTTATGACCCAAACTGCCAACTTTTTAGCTTTTGATCTGGGCGCCGAAAGTGGTCGAGCCGTAGTAGGACGGTTTGATGGCGAAAAGCTGTCGCTGGAGGAAATGCATCGTTTTGCCAATGGCCCGATCCGAATCCTTGATAATTTGTACTGGAATCCCCTCCATCTTTTTAGCGAGATGAAACAGGGGCTGGCCAAAACCATCAATGAGCAAGGAGTAGAGGTGGTTTCGTTTGGCGTGGATACCTGGGGCGTTGATTTTGGTCTGCTCGACCGGACGGGCCATCTCATCGGTCACCCCTATCACTATCGCGATAGTCGCACCGATGGGATGATCGAGAGGGCCTGTGCCATAGTGCCGCGTGAGGAGATATTTGCCCAAACCGGCCTGCAATTTATGCAACTAAACAGCCTCTTTCAACTGTTTGCCATGGCCCAACACCGCTCACCGGCTCTGGAATGCGCCGATACCCTGCTCTTTATGCCCGATTTATTCCATTACTGGTTCACTGGCCAGAAAATCAATGAGTTTACCATTGCCAGCACCAGCCAGTGTTACAATATGCAGCAGCAGAAATGGTCGACCATGTTGCTGGATATGTTGGGCATTCCCACCCATATCTTCCAGGACGTGATCCAGCCCGGTACTAAACTTGGTCCCATTCTGCCCTCGATTGCTGAGGAATTGGGGCTTAAGGGAGTAATAGAGACAATTGTCCCCGGTTGCCACGATACAGCCAGCGCGGTGGCTGCCGTGCCGGTGGCTAAAGGCGAAGAAGATAGCTTTGTTTATCTGAGTTCGGGCACGTGGTCGCTGCTGGGGGTGGAAACAAACGAGCCGGTCATCAACGAGCAGAGTCTGACCTACAATTTCACCAACGAGGGCGGGGTCGAAAATACCATCCGCCTGCTCAAAAACATTATGGGGCTGTGGCTGGTACAGGAATCGCGCCGGACCTGGGCCGGCCAAAGCGAGACGTTTTCCTATGACGATTTGACTCGCCTGGCTGCCGAGGCTGCGCCGTTTGCGGCCCTGGTCGATCCTGATGATGTCTCGTTTCTTGCGCCCGGCGATATGCCCACGCGGGTGCAAGATTTTTGTCGGCGTACGGGTCAGCCCGTCCCCCAGAGCAAAGGCGCGCTTGTCCGCTGTGCCCTGGAAAGTCTGGCTCTCAAATATCGCTGGGTGGTGGAGCGATTAGAAGAACTGACCGGACGCAACCTTAGGGTGATTCACATTGTGGGTGGTGGTTCGCAAAATCGACTACTCAACCAATTTACGGCCGATGCCACCGGCCGCCGGGTGGTCACCGGTCCCATCGAGGCCACGGCCATCGGCAATGTTTTGCTGCAAATGCTGGCCCTGGGACAAATCAACTCTCTGAGTGAAGGCCGCGAATTGGTTCGCCGTTCCTTCCCGGTGGAAACCTACGAGCCACAGGATGGTGAGGCTTGGGCAGCGGTTTATGACAAATTTCTGACCCTGCTTTAACTGTAAAACTTGTATCTTCTCAATAAATAGGGGCGAATCCGTGTATTTACTCGGTAGGGACAGAATATTATTCTGTCCCTACCCCAGAATATTGAGAGGATACTAAAACTTGATCAAAAGATAGATAACAAAGCGGGGAATCGTCCATTTGGGATGATTCCCCGTTTTGTTTATTCAGGCTTCGTAGTAAAGTGGTTGGCCCAATTCTTTGATGGAGAAAGTATTAAAAACGTGATGGCCATCGTAGTCTAGCACTCTCAAGTCGTCCTCCTGGTGGAGATCCTCCAAAATAATATGGTAGTGGTTGCCATATTTCTGTCTGACCATATCTTCGGAAATTTCATAAGCAATAAACTTTTTAATGCCCTTGGTGGCCAATTTTTTTACCAACTTGGGATCGGTTAGAGATTTGTGTGAGGTCAACAACAAAATAGGGCCAGTGCCGGTGAAAAAAATCCCCGCTTTCATTTAGGATACTCCTTTCTACAAAGGGCGAATTGTTGGCGTTTGTCCAACGCTTTTGCTCGCCATTGAATAAAGGGTTCGATTGTGAACGGGCTGATTGAACCGTAGTCCAGATGTTGATGGGTTGAAAATAATCAACCGGCGGGAAAGAATCTTGACGGGGAAAGGTCGACGATGGGAAAAAGTGGGCGAACCTCATTTGATATTATACCACAAAAAATGAGGATGCTGCGCACTTACTTGACTTTTTTTACCCCCTAACCAGGGATCTCAAATAACTGCCTGAATAACTCCGCGCCGTCCGTTGGCGCGCCATTCGGGGTCGGCCGCATTGAGGACGGCGGCCTGGCCCGGTTGTAAGCCGGTTACAACATTTGATTTCATTGTGCGTAGGGCAACAAAGGGGGCTGGGAAGTAGGGAATGGCCTCGGCAAAGGGAACGTCGGGCGGCCAGTGGGCATCACCCAGCAGGCGGCGATAGTTGGCGTCGCCTTTGATGATAACCAGACTGGCTCGGCTTAATTCCGCCTGGATATCGGGGGGGAATTCCCAGAAAAATTGGCTACTGTTCCAAAACAGGTGGTCTTTTACCAGCAGTCGTTTTTGGCGGCGATAGGCGCGCAATCGGTTGGCCAGGGCTTGAAGGTCAGCCTCGGGGCGTTTCTGCATTAAATCCAGGGTAAGGTTCATATCCGGGACGGTGGTGTCGGACACATAGGTAGGATGGAATTTCACGTGCAGGGTGACTTGCCGGGTCCAATCATTTCTCAGGAAGAAGTCAACCAGGGAGAGGTCAAGAAGGAGTTCGGTGCCGGTGTTATCGCAGAGAAAGTCGATGCGGGTGGAGGTAGATGCGGCCTGCTGGAGGTGAGCCAACACAATTTCGGTGTCATCTACCAGTAGATCTCCCAAGTTCTCCTGTGGCGTGGCTTGCCGTCTCATTTCTTCCACTAGATGCGGATGGCTCAAATCGATCCGATTACCCCAAATACAGTGCCGGAACAACGTACAGAAATTATCGGGGGTGTTAGTTGAGGCGTAGACCAGGGCCAGTAATAACACTTGCCGGGGCATATCATGGGTCAATTCGGCTTGTTTGCGGGGCAGAAAGGGGTCAACCCCGGCCCAATCCCCATTTCCAAAATACTCTGCGGCCTCCAATAGACGGCGGTAGAAGAAGACTTCGGCAAAATACCAGGGAATCTCAAACCAGGTTTTGTCCTGGTGGGGACGCCAGGCTTCGTGCCAACTGTCTCCATCCAGAGCCGTGGTTTCCAGAGGATGGACCGGCTGGCCTTTGGCCAATTCATCATGTAATTCTTGCAATGCCTGGATGATTCGATGGGGGTATCGATGGTCGGCCAAAACTTGCCGTATAATTCCGGGTTTTCGTATAGCTATGGTTTTATAGGAAAAAAAGTCATCAACCTTGCTGGTAATCAGGGGAGGAGGGTAGTTATCCAGATCAAAGGTGCGATAGTCTGTGACTTAACCCATAGTTTTGCACGAGGTGGAAGCATAGGTTTGCCCAAAATCACTCCTTTTCGAGCCGATTTCAGGCCCAAAT
>JAFGNV010000019.1 GCA_016926805.1 Anaerolineae bacterium | reverse complement strand
CGAGCGTAATCTGACGCGCTTGCGCGCTGTGCCCGCATTGGCCGACATGAGGCCACTCATTGATGAGATGTTACGGCAAGGATTAAAGTTGGAGCAAGAGGCGGTGGTTCTCAACCCATTGCCAAAGATGGAGGAGCCGGTTTGAATGACTGGCTGTAGGGAAAGTCAAATCGCTAGCCGGGTGCTCAATATCAACCCGGCGTGTCGATTGTGACCACAACCACCGGTGAGAGTCCTCCGGGATACTACTGGGAATGGGAATACCTGCAATAGGCGGAAGTTGTGAAGTCATATCAGGGCTACCTTTTGTACATAAAATTTGGCTGTATTCTACCCCAGGCCCCGGCATATAGCCAAATATACTGTGCGGATACTTCAGCACGTGAGGATCGACTGGATGAGTTAAGTAGCCGGTACAACCAGCGTGGATTAAAAATTTTGCCTTCAACTTAATCCCTTATCAGCAGCAGTAGTAGTAGCGTTGTTGGTAAATTGCCTTGTTCTTGCTTGGATCAGAACGAGAGAATTGCTGTTGGCGCAACAACCAACTTGACGGCCAAAGATAAGTATGCTAAAATGGAACTGGTACGGACAAGCGGATAACCTAATAACCGAACCACGACGATATATACTAAAAACGCGATGACAATTATAGAAGATGGTGAATAAAAATGAGTCAACAAACTAAAATCAGATTGGATGAAATTGCAGCGGTGCATACGAGTCCCAGTACACTTTACCATAGTCTGGGACATATTATTCGCAGCAAAATTCAGAGCGGTGAGTGGACAGTTGGGCAGTGTATTCCCTCTGAACGCGAGATGATGACCATATTTAATGTCAGCCGAGCTACCGTGCGCCAGGGGATAGATAATCTTGTGAAGGAAGGTATTTTGTATCGGGTGCAAGGGAAAGGAACGTTTGTGTCGCCGCCAAAAATCGAGCAGGGCGTGCTGCGTTTGATGGAATTTTCAGACGTTATCAAAAGAAATGGTTTGAAACCCAATGTCCAACTGATAGGGAAAGAACGTGTTGTTCCCCCACCAAACGTTGCCAAGTTACTGGCTCTTTCTGACGCGGAGCAAGCAGTTTGGCTGCAACGCTTATTGTTGGTTAATAAGGAACCAATCTTGATTGAAACCTCCTATTTTTCCGCAACGCGCTTTCCTGATTTGCTTGAAACTTACGATGGTCTAGAAGAGCCGCACAAGTTTGTTGCCAAGCACTATGATGTCAAAATTGTCAGGGCGAGAGAAACATTCGAGCCGGTAATTTTAGAAGACAAAGAAGCCGAAATACTGGGAAGCAAAGGTGGTTTTCCTGCCCTGTGGGTGGAACATATTGCCTTTGAGGTCGCGGATAAGCCAGCAGCCTACCTGACAAGCCTTTTGCGGGGCGACCGTTGCCGCTTTTACACGGATCTGGTTTTCGACAGATAAAACGTTGGGAGTAAGAAAATTGGCCGAGGTAAGAATAGAGCATCTGGCTGAACACACAATGGGCATACCCCTATTGGCGGCCTGGGCGCAACAGCAATGGGGCCATCTGTTACCGGAAATCACTTTTGCAATTATGGTTTCAAACTTTAAGAAAAGAAGCTTTTGTCATCAAATTCCGGAAACTTTTGTCGCCGTAGCTGATAAGCAACTTGTAGGTATGGCCAGTATTGATCCGCATGATATGGTCACTCGACCGAACCTGTCGCCGTGGTTAGCCGCCGTATATGTTGCGCCCGAATTTAGACTTAAAGGCATTGGGTCCAGATTGGTACGGGCTGTAATGCAAGAGGCAGCGGTATTGGAATTAGACAGGATTTATCTGTTTACCCCCAACAAAATAAATTTTTATAACCGTCTGGGATGGCAATTTTTTGAACATACCGCATATCGTGGCGAAGAAGTGGTCATTATGCAGTACCAGGTAAATCATACCAATCCAGGAGAATTTTCTAATGATCAAACCTAAAATCGGTTTTATAGTTTACGGTGTTCATAAAGATGGCTTGCTTGACCCGTTAGGGACGCCTTTTATTGACGACGGGCTTGTTCAGCAGGCCAAGCAGACATTACGGCAGGCCGGTTTAGAACTGGTTGAACACGATGTCATCATTGCTTCCAGATTGGAGGCCAGGGCTTGCTTTTCTAAATTCAAAAAGATGGATGACGTGGATGCTCTGGTGCTGTTTTCAGGCACATGGGTTTGGGCGGCTCATCTGGCCGGGCCGCTGCGCGATTTCGCCTTGACCGGCAAAGGCATTGTCATTTGGACTCATCCCGGCTCGCAGGGGTGGCGGCCCGTGGGCGGCCTAGTGATGCATGGCGCGCTCAAGGAAATTGGCGTTAAACATCGTTTTGTTTACGGCGCGTGCAACGATGCCGAACAGATAGGCCGAATTGTTTCCTATTGTCGGGCCAGCCACGAAAAGAATCGACTCAATATGAGTACGGTTGGCGCCTTTGGCGGGCGTGGCATGGGTCAGGCTTGCGGCGTGGCCGACCCTTCTCAATGGATGAGGATGTTTGGCCTAGATATTGACACCCGCGATACCACCGAATTAATTGAAACCGCCGAACAAATTTCCCCGGCTGAAATCGAACAGGCCCGCCAGGAGATTCAGCCGCTTTTTGTAGATTCCATACCCAATGATGAAACGGCCAAACGCTCCATTAGACTATATCTGGCCGTCAAGAAAATTGTTAAAAAAGAAGGTTGGATCGGTTACACCATTCAATCCTTCCCCGGTTTGGGCGACGATTACAGCGCCACCTGCCTGACCCAGAGTATGATGCTGGAACAGGGTGTGGGCACGTCCACCTTGAGCGACTTTAACACGTTCTTGATTGTGAAACTTATCACCGATTTGAGCCGGGAACGGGTCTATTACGGCGACTTGCAGCATTTCGACCGGGCCAAAAAAGAAATCAAAATTATTGGCGATGGCACTTGCCCGCCTTCGCTGGCCGGTCAGGTTGGCCCGGCTAGCTTTGCCGAACACGGCATCCCCACCGAAGGGCAAGCGGGGGGTCTGTCGGTTAAGTTGGTGTGCAAGCCCGGCGAAGGTGTGTTGGCTCACCTGGGACGCTGTCAAGGCGAGTTTCAAATGGTCATAGCCCGGTGTTCTGTTTTTGAGCCGCCGGCCGAGCAGTTGGAAGAACGCCGCCGGGAATGTGGCATTCCGTTTTGGCCTCACGCTTTTGTGACCGTTCACGGTGAAATTGATCAGTTGATTCAAGCCTGGGGCAACGAGTATGCCGTCCTCGGTTACGGCGCTCACCTGTACCAAGAGTTGCTGGCTTTTTGCGAGTTGACCGATATCAAGGCCATCGCTCTATAACGCGGAGAGGGAATTATGCGTAAATCGTATCTGTCTAACTTAAGCCGGTCGGCGTTGTTATCGTATGTGGGACATCCGGATCAAGTGGCCGGCATTAAACTGGTAAAGGCCGGCGACGGTTTGGCCCGCGGCAGTCGCATACTTCAGGCGTGGACCGGCAGTGGATTGTCTTTCAATGTTCTGGCCGACCGGGCGCTCGACCTCTCCGCCTGTCACTACAAAGGTATTTCCCTGGCCTGGGCTTCTCCTGTTGGCGATGTGCACCCGGCCTACTACGAACCTGAAGGCGTAGGTTGGCTGCGTTCCTTTCAGGGCGGGCTGCTGGTAACCGGCGGGCTGGATCAGTTTGGCTACCCTTGCCACGATGAAGGTGAAGCATTCGGCTTGCACGGGCGAGTCAGCAATTTGCCCGCCCGCTATGTGAACCATCGGGCTACCTGGCAAGGTGAACAATATGAATTAGAGATTACCGGGGAAGTGCGCCAGGCGCGAGTGTTCGGGGAGAACCTGGTGCTGCGGCGGCGTATCGCCACGGCGTTGGGTTCTAATAAGATACGACTTGAAGATGTGGTCACAAACGAAGGTTTTGTTTCCCAACCACACATGATTTTATACCACTTCAACCTGGGTTTTCCTCTGCTCAGCGAATCCGCCCACCTGCGGGTTGAGGTAGAGAAAACTACCCTGCGTGACGCTGATGCTGAAGCCGGTCTGGCTGATTGGATGAACTTTCAGCCGCCAACCGAAGGTTATCAGGAGCAGGTCTTTCACCACACGCCAGTAGCCGATGCGCTGGGCCAGGTCAAAATTGAGGTAGAAAACCCGGCCCTGGGGCTGGGATTACGCTGGATTTATCCCAAAGCCAATCTACCCCACTTGTTTGAGTGGAAGATGATGGGGCAGGGAACCTACGTGCTGGGCGTCGAACCGGCCAATAGCAGCGGCATGCACGGTCGCGCCGCCGCCCGGGCCAACAATGACCTGCCCGAATTGGGGTCCGGCGAGAGTCGTTGTTATGAGCTAGAACTTGAAGTTGTTGAACTTTCGTAGCCTTAACTGCCAATTCGTAATGACACAAACCTGAGATTACTTATTGACTTGAAAGGATGGTTAGCATGGTAAAAATCACATTCATCGGCGCCGGAAGCATGGTGTTTTCAACCGAGTTAATGAAGGATATCTTGCTCACTCCGGCGCTGGAAAAAGGTGCGTTTGCCCTGGTAGACATAGACGCCGAGCGGTTGGAACTGGCGCACCACATGGCCGAGTTTCTCATTGAGCGCACCGGCCGGGATTGGACGGTTGAAGCCAGCACCAGCCGTATTGAGGTGCTGCCTGGCAGCGACTATGTGATTAATATGATTGAAGTAGCCGGGCTGGCTAATGTGCGTCTCGATTATGAAATTCCCCTTAAATACGGCATTGACCAGGCGGTTGCCGATACGATAGGGCCGGGCGGTTTATTCAAAGCTATGCGGACGCTCCCCAGTTGGGTCGCCATTTTGCGGGATGTTGAGCGCCTGGCGCCCCGCAGCCTGGTGATGAATTATACCAATCCGATGTCTCTGACCGTGTTGACCGGTTTGCGGGCCTGTTCTTTGCCCATTGTGGGATTGTGTCACTCTATTCAGAATACTTCGCACGAATTAGCCGAATATATGGCTATTCCTTACGAGGAGATTGATTGGCGGGCGGCCGGTATTAACCACCTGGCCTGGTTTGTCAAGCTTGAGCGCGACGGCCAGGACCTTTACCCTTATTTGCGCCAGCGCAGCCTCATCCCCGAAATCTACGAAAAAGACCCGGTGCGATTTGAAATAATGCGCCATCTGGGTGCGTTCCCCACCGAGTCTAGTGGCCATGTCTCGGAATATACCGCTTATTTCCGCAAGCGGCCCGACTTGATTAAAAAATATATGGGCAGCGGCTATTTGCTGGGTGAGAGTGGGGGGTATGCCCGCGAGTGGCCGGTGGAGCGAGCCGAGGGCGATCGGGATATTCGCCACTACCTGTCTGGCCAAGAAGAATACCCCCTGGAACGCGGCCTTGAATTTGCCTCTTACATTATTGAGGCCATGACCACCAATATTCCAGCGGTAATTTACGGCAATGTCGGCAATACGGGTTTGATTGATAATTTGCCCCAAAATGGCGTGGTTGAGGTGGCTTGCCTGGTAGACAGCAAAGGCATCCAGCCCACTCACTTTGGTCCGTTGCCTGCTCACCTGGCCAACCTGAATCAACAGCACATGGCCTTCCACGATCTGGCAGCTACGGCGGTTTTAGAACAGAACCGCGAAGCGGCGGTGCATGCGCTCATGGTTGACCCCCTCACCGCCGCGGTTTGCTCGCTGGCCGAAATCCGCGCGCTGTTTGAGGAAATGGTCAACGCGGAGCGAGATTATTTGCCGGAATTTCTCTATCGGTAACGCACAGCGGGATTGCAGATCAGTAATAAAGGCAGTTAATGGAAGGGGGTGATAAATGATAGCCTCTATTTGAACTCAATCTGGATGGCGCACCACTGCTGGAGTGTCAAGATTATTAACAAAAACGCCATAACCTGAAAATATTCGTCGGCTCTCAACCGGGTTGAGAGCCAGCCTCATAACAACCAGAGTGAAATTATGCCAAATCATCAGATAAACCACCCCACAACAATACGAGCTTTAGTGCTTAACGGCACGGGCTTTTATATTGATGGTAAAGCTGTGGTCTATCCTCATCGTCGCACTACCGAAATCAGCATCGTCGATTCGTGGACGGCTGATGACGAGCGGCACTATCTGGCCGGAGAGGATGTGGCACAATGACCTTGCAAGGGACGCGTACCTATGTGGGCTTCGGTTTTGGCGCCATCCAGGCCGGCCTGTTTCTTTACGAAGCTTTTCGCTCCGGTGATTTTTGTCGGCTGGTGGTGGCCGAAGTGCTGCCGGAGGTTGTTAGCGCCGTTCGCCAGGCCAGCGGTCATTTTTCGCTGAACATTGCCCACCCTAACCGGGTGGAACAAGCTGACATCGGCCCCATTCATGTTGAAAACCCTTCCCTGAAGCGCGACCGCGAGCGCCTGATTGAAGCCATTGCCGAGGCCGAAGAAATTGGCACGGCGGTTCCCAACGTAGCCTATTACCTTTCGGAAAATCCTGGCAGTCTACATTGTATTTTGGCCAAAGGCTTGCGGCTTAAAGCGGCGTACGGCGGTCCTCCCGCCGTAGTTTATACTGCCGAAAACCATAATCATGCGGCTGAAATTTTGCGAGAAGCCGTACTGGCCCAGATTCCGAACCTTGAGCGGGCGGCAGTTTGCCGCCGGGCGTGTTTTGTCAATACGGTCATTGGCAAAATGAGCGGTATTGTGAGCAACCCGGATGAGATTTCTGCCCGGAATTTGGCCCCCATTACCCCCGGGTTAACCCGCGCTTTTGTGGTTGAAGCCTTTAACCACATCCTCATCTCAGATATCCGCTTTGAGCATGGTTTTGAACGTGGTATTAAAGTTTTTGAAGAAAAGCCCGACCTGCTGCCTTTTGAAGAAGCCAAACTCTACGGTCACAATGCCACCCACGCCCTGGCCGCTTACCTGGGCGCGGTGCTGGGCGTATCTTACATGGCCGATTTGCGGGCCAGACCGGAAATGATGAATTTTCTGCGAACTGCTTTCATCGAGGAGTCGGGTCAGGCGTTGATGCGCAAATATGGAGGGCTTGACTCGTTATTTACCGCCGCCGGCTACCAACAATACGCCGACGATTTACTGGAGCGAATGACCAATCCTTACCTGGGCGACACGGTAGAACGGGTGGCCCGCGATCCGCAGCGCAAACTGGGGTGGAACGACCGCCTGCTGGGTACCATCCGGCTGGCCCTGCAACAAGGCGTTACGCCGCGCCATTATGCTCAGGGCGTTGTGGCTGCTCTGCTGACCATGCCCACTCAAGACTCAGCCACAAACCACGCTGTATTAGATTTAACAATACCTCTATCCACTTGGCTAAAACCCTTATGGGCTTTAGCTTCTCCCGATCAATCCGAACAAAAAATTGTTCTTAATCTGATCGAGGATAGTCGGCAGGAATTCAAACATTGGCTTGATTGCAATAGCCAAGATATCTTGGCGGTATAGGAAGCGAGAAATTTAATGTTATTGAGCGATTATCGGCCTTGCCCAACTTTAGCCACCAAAGTTACGCCTATTGCCATGCCCCGCTATCCGGTGATTGATGCCCATAACCACCTGGGCGAAGAATTTGGCGACGGCTGGATAAACCGGCCCATCTCCGAACTGCTGGACACTCTGGCCCAGGCCAACGTGCAATTTTTTGTAGACCTGGATGGCGGCTGGGGCGAGGAGATTCTCCAACAGCACCTCAATAAGCTCAAAGCCGCCGCGCCTGATCGCTTTGCCGTGTTTGGCGGGGTTAACTGGGCGGCCTGGCCTGAACACGGCGACCATTTTGGCGAGTGGGCAGCCGGACGGCTGCGGGCGCAGGTTGCCTGGGGCGCGG
>JAFGNV010000202.1 GCA_016926805.1 Anaerolineae bacterium | reverse complement strand
TCCGGGCCAACAAATTTGGACCTACTACACCCACATGGCCGACGCCGAGGGCAACAGTTACATTTTACCCCAAATCCCGCCCGGCACGTATGAACTGCCGGTGAAACAGGGGTCGCTGCTGGGCTACCAGGGCGATTATACCAGCTCTCCTTGGCCAATTGATACGCACCTGCACTTCAGCGTGGTGCGAGATAACGGCAGCGGCCAATTCCTCAACGAAACCGACATAACCAACACCCTTGACCCCTCGCCCTATTTGGGCATGCGCCTCAATACCACCTGCGGCGACCGGCCGCCGGTATGCCGCCCGGATTTTTTCTGTCCTTAAAAGTTGGTTTTTTCAAAAATAGGGATTATTCCCCGGCGGGTTGGTCGCCGGGGGGCGGTTCTACGGCAGAGGGTAGGTCTGCCGGAGGCACATCTGCCGTCGGCGTTGCTTCAGGCGTGGCGGTGGGCGTTTGAGGTGGTGGCGGTTCGGTTTGCTGCAACAATACAAACGTGGTGGCCTGGTTGGTCACGGTGATAGGCACGGTAAGTTGGTGACCATCAAAAAAAGTTTTGACCAAATACCTACCTTCTGGTACATCGCTGAAGGTGAAAGTTTCCGTATAGTCGTCATCGGAATTGACTACATTATCAGGGTAGGTAAAGGTTTGCCGCCAGAAACGACTGGGTTCCGTGGCGCGGTGCAAGGTAATCAGTTGCTGGGGCACAAAGTAATTTTGATAATCCACCACCCGCCCGGCAATCACGCCATGACTAAAATCAGGACGGACCCACAGGTCTGGATTCCGCGTATCCTCATAAGTGCCGTCTCCCAGACGCACCTCAAGATGTAAGTGCGGACCTGTAGCCACGCCCAGTTGTCCAACTTTGGCAATGGGTTGGCCTGCTTCAACATGCTGCCCCACGCTCACCAACATCTGCGAAACGTGGCCATAAAGCGTGTAAACCGGCTGGTTGTGCCACTGCCGGTCGTGTTCGATGATGACGGCCTGGCCGTAGAAATTGGGCCAGGGGCCGACCGCAATCGGGTCGTCCGGTCCGGCAAAAATAACCGTGCCATCGCTAACCGCCACAATTGGTGTGCCGTGTGGGTTCTGAATGTCAATCCCTCGATGCCAGAAGTATTGGCCGCGGCCATTGGTGCCATAGGGATAATAATAACTGCCCCAGGTATTGTACTCATTGGTAAAAGGCCGCTCAAACCAGTAGTGATCTTCGGCGGTGGAATAGTCAGGGATGTCGGTGGGAACCATCACCGTACGGGGTACCGGGGTAGGGGTCGGCGTCGGCGTGCCGACATCGGTGACAACCGCCGTGTTGGTCAGATCGGTAGTTTGGGTTAGCTCCAAGGTGGTGGTAATGACCGCCTCCGCCGTATTGGTTATCGTTTCTGGAACGATAATGATAGGGGTAGCCGTAAAGGTTGGGGGGAGCGGAATCGGCGTTGGCGAGGGGGTACTGGTGCTGGTACTGGTTTCGGTGGGCGTTGGAGTGCTGGTAGCCGTCGGTGTAGGAGTGGCCGTAGCAGTCGATGTAGCGGTTGGGGTTGGGGTTGCCAGTTTGGTTGGGGTTTTGGTGGCCGTGGCGGTAGCCGCCAGCGCCGCCACATCATTTATCTGGCTCAAGGCAAGCGCCACTATCACAATTATGGTAATGACAACGCCCAACCCAACGCCAAAGATTAGATTGACCGTTTGCTTGTTGACCGTGGGGAATAACAAAGACGTCTCCGTAGAAAGTTAATGACTCTATAAATAGAACTATTTGGGAACGCGAAAACCGGCATCATTACTCGGAACGAATTTTTGACACTTTTAGACTTGATTGGGTAGTCAGTTTTGGGAGAATTATTTTTCTGGAATTCCCTAAGTACAGCGTTGCGTAAATCTGTTCCGAGTTATTTGACCTCAAACTCCGGCACTTTGAGGCAAAAACACCCTGTAGAACCCGGAACGCTTTTATGCAATCCTGTACTAAGGTATCCAGTCGATATTTTCCTCTACCCAGCCAAAACTGTTGGCTACATCGTGCTGAACCACGCCATCAATAGAACCACCCAAAACAAACAAACGACGTTCGCTGCTACCATCCGAGTCCATATCCCACATCGCCCATTCGCCATCACGGTTAGCCACAAAGGCAATCTTGTTGCCATCGGGCGACCAGGTGGGCAGGCCATCGCTGGCATCATCGGCGGTAAGTGCGGTTATCTCACCGCCGTTGATGCTCACGCTGTATATTTCCCAGTCGCCGCTGCGCTGCGACATAAAGACCACAGTGGAGCCGTTGGGCGAAATTTCAGGCGCTGTATCAGAAGGATGGTCGGTGAGCGTAACCGGATAGGCCCCATCGATATTGCTCAGGATAATGCCACAGGTGCTACCCAAACAACTGCTATAAACAAATTTTTGCCCATCGGGCGACCATTTAGCGTTTCTCCCCTGAATAGGCCCGCCATCGCGTCGCATCACCTGCCCCACGCCATTAATCACTCGATAAACCGCCGGTTCTTTGCCGCCGGTGCGGGAGTGATACATCAGGCTGTTGTCGGCGGGTGAATATTGGGGACGCGCCGACTCAAAGAAAATTTCAAAATGCCAGGCCTCGCCGCCAGCCAGGGGACGGGCAAAGAGTCCCCGGTTGTCCGGCTGCCAGGAGCGATAGGCAATTTCCGTACCATCTTGGTTCAGGCCAGGCTGGCTGGCATTTTGCTGCACCAACGTCCGGTTGTTACCATCGGCGGCATTGGCCAGGTAAATGTCATACGTGCCGCGCTCAACGTTAAATAGGGGAAAGACGATTCGCCCGGTGACTCGTTCTTCACCACGGGCCAGCGGCTGGTCACGCGAGGCGTATTCCGGCAAGGGGATGGGGGTAGCTGTAGGTTCGGGAGATGGGGTTGGGGTAGGGGTGGGTGATGCTTCAACCGCTTCAGAAGTAGGGGTAGAGAGGGGCGAAGAAGGAGAAGTAGGCGAGGGGGTTGAAGTTGGCGAAGCGGTGGCGGTCGCCGTTGACGGCGGGACTGGCGTAACGCGGGATATGGTAGCGGTTGGAAGCATGGTTATCTGTTGTCCCTCGGGAACCCACACTTTGAGGTTGTCAAAACTAACCCACATATAGGGTTCGCCAAAGGTGCTGGCAAAAAAGCCAAAGTTGCCATCACTAAAAGAGTCGTCAGTAACCGAAGCCAGGGGTTGACCATTGGCCCACACGGTTATCTTTGAGCCAAAGGCAGATACTTTCAGGATGTTTGTATCTGGATTGATGTCAGGCGATGGGGTCCAGTCTACCAGGTTATACCACTGGCCGTCAAGAAATTTGCTAACCAGGAAGAAGCCATCGCCGGAAATGTCAAACCGATAAAATTTATCTCGATCTTTAACCCGGAACAGTAAACCATAACTGTTGCTTTTGGCGCCGTCTTCCTGTCGAACTTCTACTTCAAGTTCAAAATCAGCTATCTTTCGATTGGCCAGGCCCCAGGCAATCAGGTTATCGGTGTTGATCTCTATCTGGTAGCGATTGTTACCGTACTGCTTGGTAGTGTAGGCATCAAACGCATCATCCCACCCCCCAAAAGAGTCGCTAAAATCATCCTCATAGATCAAAACCAGATTGTCAGGTGGTTCGACCATCTCGACCGGTTGACCCACGCCTCCATTTTCAGCGGTGACGGGAGTAAACGCAGCCGCCGTGCCCGGCTCCTGGCCGGGAGAAGTGCGGCTAAGCAGATAGATTACAACCACCGTGGCCAGACACAATAGCAGCACAAATCCACCGGCAATCCAGGCCAGGCGGGGCGGAGACGTGCGCTCAGTTGTGATTGTCTCGGCGGGCATACTCGCCCGGACGGGGGGGGCTGTGGCAACGGCTGCATCAACTTCGGTTGGCGCGCCGGCCGGAACCGGCGTGGCTTGTACGGGTGAGGTTTCGGCCAAAGGCACACCGGGTATTCTAAAGGTCAATTCTGTCTCCCCAATATTGACCCGGTCACCAGAATGAAGGTTGGTGGGCGTAGAAACCAGTTGTCCGTTGAGGTAGGTATGGTTAGAACTGCCCAGGTCGTTCAGCGTCCACTGGCTCGCTTCCAAAGAAATCAGCGCATGATAGCGCGATACTTTGGGATCAAGTAAGACAATGTCGTTATCACGCTCACGGCCTATTCTGGTTCTGCGTTTAACCGCGAAAGTTTGCCCTATGTCTTCGCCGCCAGTTATCTCTAATTGGGGAGATGCTGACGGCTCTACCAGGGTTGGCGTGTCGTGGCCTTGATCATCCATAAAGTTTTCATCCTTAACAAATTATCGCAAGATATCTAAGGCTTTGTTCATAAATAACGCCGCATCGTATGCGCTGGCGCTTTGCGATTGTTATTTATAGACAAAGCTGGAGTCCAAGCAAAGCTTGGCGTTGTTATTTTGACAACTCCTCAGTATCTTGACGATGCCCATCGCTCAATTATAGCAGACGGCTATGAGCGCGTCAAAGATAATGAAAAGGGCAAAAGAAAAAGACCTGCACCTTAAGGGCGCAGGTCGAACGGGCCGGATAGCTCCGTTGTTATTGATCGATGGTGGTGACAATCACGCTGGTGCGGCCATCTTCGATGGTGACAGTTACCATTAACGTTTTACTTTCTTTAGTAAAACCAAGCAAAGCGCTGGTTTCATCGGCATATCCCTGCTGGGCATTCTCTTGCCAGCCCAGGGCTGGCAATTCCTGACGGTAATATTCAACCACGGTTTGAATATCCGAGGCCGTATAGTAACTGACAAACCCGGCCATACTCATTACTTCTGCCGCATCATCAAGCACAGGGAGGTCGCCAGTAGCAGCGCCACCAGTAGCGGCGCCGCCAACACCGCCGGCATTCTTGGCTTCTTCAGGCAGAGTAATGGTAAAGTCACCATTCATATCGGTGAGATTATACTCAAAACTCACCGAGCCAAAGTCAAATATGCCTTCTTCGCCCTCCGTCACGGAGCGATAACCATCGGCGACCAACTTGTATTTAACAATATGATTTCCTTCCGTGGTTATCCATACATCACCTTGCAAACTCTCATAGGTAGCTTCATCACTTTTTACATCCTCTTGGGTAAAGGTGCAGTGAATGGCCGACACGCCGTTGATGGTTTCTGACTGCGAGCCACATTTGGCCTTTTCCGGTAATTCTAATTGCTCATCCGGGGCAAAGAAACCCTGTTCAAAGGACTCGGCCTCACCGCCGGAGAAAGAAATCCAGGAGTCTCCCATAGCTTCGTTTTTCAGGTAAACGGTATCGCCCATGCTATAGAGATCAAGCGCGTTGAAGCCGCCTGTTTGTTCAACGGTGGTACCTTCCATCGACATCTGCAGGTGGCGAGCTGGCGGATCTTTGGTCTGTTCAAGGGTCATTTCAATATGACCCTTAGAAGGTTGACCGCCACTCTCACCGTCAAAATCCATGATAAATTTGACCCGATAAGCCGACAGAGCATCCAGATCGGCCACCCCGGCGAATTCTGCCGATTCTGCTTCCGCCGCTTCCTCTACCGCTTCTACTTTTTCCTCTCCGGCAGTGTCCACATCTTCAACCACCGATTCTTCGGCGGGAGTCTGGGGAGCCGACGGCGCAGAAAGGTCTGCATCCAGGGCCGCATCCCCTCCCTCATTACTACCACCAAGGCTACAGGCCAGGGCCGGAAGCAAAAAGACAATCATTATCCAGATATAAAATTGTTTACGCATGGTTTCACCTCCAAATTAGTACTAACTGATAGTTTCTTTATTATCCCTTAGGCTACTCGCGCCCTTTGATCAACATTTTCCAGACGCCTTTGTGGACTACTTCATTATCCTGATTAACCACACGGCCTTCTAAAACAACCAGGCCGCCGCCCAATCTGGCCATGGGTTTGGTTTCGGTTACTTTAATTTGCACGTAAACAGTATCGCCAATAAAAACAGGTTTGGTAAATTTCCACTCCAACTCTCGAAAGGCCAGGGTGGTGCC
>JAFGNV010000201.1 GCA_016926805.1 Anaerolineae bacterium | reverse complement strand
CTCTCAATATTTTGGGGTAGGGACAGAATATTATTCTGTCCCTACCGGGTAAATGTATGAATTCGCCCCTATTTATTGAGAAGATACTTATTTTTGGGGAACATACTGATAGATACCAATTTTGCCGTAAACCTCAAATCCCAATTGGTGGTACAGCCGCAGCGCATTGGGGTAAGTGGTTTGCAGGGTGCCGATGTGATACCCCAGGTTCAGTCCTTCTTGATACGTCTTGATGGTCAGCCAGGTTCCCAGGCCCTGGCCGCGGACGCGGGGATGGGTGGTCAGATTATAGAGTCCGGTGACGCCTCCACCCAAAAAGAGTGTACTGATGCCGGCGATTTCGCCGTTGTGGCGGGCCACGTAATGTCGTTCGGGTGAGTCGGGGCGGAGACTGGTTGCGGCCAGAATCTCCAGGTAGGTGGGGTCAAACGAGACGGGAAAACCTGCCACAAATAGCCTGTACCATTGGACCAGGGTTTCTCTATCCTCAATCACTTCAAAAGTTAAGCCGGGTATTGGCGGAACAGGTTCGGGCAATTGCGGCACGGGCACGGCCATGCCCATCATATCGCGGTTGTGAGTGAGGCCGTGTTTTTGCAAGTACCGGCCCAGGTCTTGCGGCGCGGACGACGGTCCAACCCACCACTTCATAGGTAGTCTGCGGACTTTAAAGGGGATCAGCGCCGCCTCGATTGCAGAGTCAAGCTCCGGGGGCGCGAACGTGGCCGTGACAATGCCGTTGGCAACGCGCATGGCCGGGCCGGTGATAAACCAGACCGGATTGGGGCCGTGAATCTCCCCCCGGAAAAAACGGGGGAAGTAGAGAGACCGTTCGATGAGATTGGCTTCGACTAGGTTGGCTAGATCACGGCTGGATAAATCGGCAAAAGCCGTGGAGATAGGCTGGTGGTTCATTTATCTCATCAAAAGGCCACCATTGACATCGATGGTTTCGCCGGTCATAAAATCGTTTTCAATCAGCATCTTGATGGCCAGGGCAATATGGCCGGCCTGGCCGTTTCTTTGTAACGGCGTGTTATTTTTGAACGCTTGCATTTGTTCCGGCGTGGTAACTTTTTCGTGAAACGGCGTCTCAATCACCCCCGGGGCCACCGCATTGACCCGGATGTCCGGGGCTACCTCTTTGGCCAGTCCCCGGGTGAAGGCGTCGATGGCCGACTTGGCCGCGCCATAAATGGTGGCCGAGGGGGCGCCGTGCCGCATCGCAATTGAGGTGAGGTTGACAATGCACGGTTTTGTGCCTTGTCTGAGCAACGGCAGGCACAGCGACGAAAGCTTCATTACCGAAAACACATTCAGGGCAAAGATGCGTTCCATCAATTCCCACTGAAGCTCGGTGATGGGCTGTCTTTGAATGAGACCGCCGGCGTTGTTGATCAAAACGTCCAGGTGGTCAACGTTCTGGGCCACCTGGTTTACCAAAGCGACGCAGGCCGCTTCGGTGGTCAGGTCGGCCTGAAAAAGGTGGGCCTGGCCGCCCTGCCGGTTCACTTCGCCCGCCACCGTTTCGGCGGCAATTTTGGATGCATTGTAGTGCACCAAAATGATATTGCCTGGGGCCAACTGCCGGGCCGTTTCGGCGCCGATGCCGGTGCTGCCGCCGGTGATGAGGATGGTTTTGGTCATTTGATAATGCCTCCTTTTGACAGGTAAAAATACCCGGTTATACTTGGTTTAGGCAAGTAATTACGGCTGCCACACATTTGAACCTAATTTAGCACAACTCTGGCGTAAGGCAAATGGGAGAGGAGGGAGACCATGAAACGCAACATCACCCGCCTGGGTGTTTCTTTGACAATTGGCCTGGGATTGCTGTTGGCCTCGTTATTACTCCTGGGTTTGATGAGCCTGCGTTCCCCGGTGGCTCAGGCGGCTGACTTCACGGTATGCGCAGTTGGCTGCGTATTCACCAACATTCAAGCCGCCGTGGATGCCGCCAGCGATGGTGATGTGGTCAAAGTGGCCGCCGGGACCTACACCGGCGTGCACCCACGCCCCGATCCTTATGGTAGTACAATTGTGACCCAGGTAGTTTACATCAGCAAGAGTATCACTCTCCAGGGTGGTTATACTTTCACAAATTGGGTCACACCTGACCCCGAGGCCAATCCCACCACGATTGATGCCCAGGGGCAGGGCCGGGTGATTTTCATCGGCGGAACCTATGAAACTATGCCTCCTCCATGGATTAGTCCGATCATATCAGGATTTCGTATCACCGGTGGTAATGTTCAGGGGATTGGGGCGGAGTGGTTCCATACTCATGGGGCGGGGATATTTGCTCTGTGGGCTGAAGTGACCATCTATAATAACACAATATTCAGCAATACCGCCAGTGGGCGTGGAGGGGGTATCTCTTTAGTCGCGTGTAATGGTTCGGTTACCAATAATATACTTCACTCCAATCAGGCTGACGGTGGTGGTGGGCTTTTTTTGGAAGGATGGACGCCAGGAGAGACGCTTTCAGAAACCAGCCTATATACCGTTAGCCATAATACAATAGTTACCAATACTGCCTATGGCGGTGGGGGGGGCGCACATCTATTATCACAGTACGGCTATTCTCAATAATAATCGCGTCGCCAATAACATATCTGAGGGAGGGCTAGGGGGTGGATTGTTGATTGATTCCGAGAGTGATGTGACGCTCAATAGCAATACGATTATCTCCAACACTGCTGCTGGTGACTTTGGCAACGGTGGCGGCTTGCTTTTCGCTTATGGAAGTACAGGTGAGTTGACTAATAATCTTATTGCAGATAATAAATCCAGTAGAGGTAGTGGGCTAGATGTTTGGGGTTCTCAGGTTAAACTTTTACACACCACCATTGCTCACAATTGTGGCGGGGATAGTACAGGGATTATTGTTGTTCCTGATACTGATGGTAATTCGGCTACTATAACTGTAACGAACACCATCTTGGTTAGTCACACCGTGGGTATTTCGGTTGCATCCGGTTGCACTGCTACCCTGGAAGCGACCCTGTGGGGCACCGATACCTGGGCCAATCAGGTGGACTGGGGCGGGGCGGGCAATATTGTCACTGGCTCGGTCAATGTGTGGGCGGAGCCGGGTTTCACCGATCCAGGCAATGGCGATTATCACCTGCTGGAAATGTCCGCGGCCAGGGATGTTGGCATAGATGCCGGGGTTCGTACTGATATTGATGGCCAGCCCCGGCCGTTTGGCTCGGGCTATGATCTGGGGGCGGATGAATATGTGGTGGCTTCGTTTGGGCCGCGGGCTTATTTGCCGGTGGTGCTGAAGCAGTAGAGGCGAATGGCCATTCGCCCCTACTCGCTTTGTTCCGAACAAATTTGACGAATTACCGCCGCTGCGATAAAATGTTGTTTTGCTGCCAAAACAATGCGTTGAGGGACAGGACCCCTTCGTTTGAATCTAATTTAGAACGAAGGGTTAAATTTTGCATGAGCGTGTCAACTCATCATGTTTGAAAGTTTACAGGATCGACTCCAGGGGGTCTTTGACCAGTTGACCCGGCGCGGGCGGTTGTCCGAAGCCGATGTGGATAAGGCCCTGCGTGAAGTTCGGCTGGCCTTGTTGGAAGCCGACGTCAATTTTAAGGTCGTCAAAGAATTTATTGGGCGAGTTCGCGAGCGCGCGGTTGGCGCGGAAGTTGCCCGGACCATTACTCCCGGCCAGCAGGTTATCAAGATTGTTCACGAGGAATTGTTAACCACCCTCGGCGATTCGGCGCCGCTGAATTTAGGGGGCGGTTCGCCTCATCTCATCATGCTGGTGGGGTTGCAGGGGTCCGGCAAAACAACCGCGGCGGCCAAACTGGCTTTGCACCTGAGAAAATCCAAACACAGCCCCTTGCTGGTGGCGGCAGACACGCGTCGCCCGGCGGCGATTGAGCAGTTAAAGGTGCTGGGCCGGGAATTGGCTATGCCCGTGTATGCCGAAGACCCGTCGGTGCCGCCGCCGCAGATCTGCGCCAACGCCATCAAAGCGGCCAAATCCGGCGCGCATAACATTGTCATCTTGGACACTGCCGGTCGTTTACAGATTGACCAAGCCTTGATGGAAGAACTGAGTCAAATCAAGGCCAAAACCAACCCGCAGGAAATTCTGCTGGTGGCCGACGCCATGACCGGCCAGGAAGCGGTGCGGGTGGCCGAAGGCTTCCACCAACAGGTCAGGTTAACCGGGCTGATTCTCACCAAAATTGACGGCGACGCCCGGGGCGGGGCAGCCATTTCCATTCGTTCGGTCACCGGAGTGCCGATCAAGTTTTTGGGCACGGGCGAAAAGTCCGGCGACCTGGAAGTTTTCCACCCCGACCGCCTGGCCTCGCGGATTTTGGGGATGGGCGATGTCCTCTCGCTGATTGAGCGGGCTGAGGAAGTGATTGACGAAGACGTGGCCGAACGTGGCGCGAAAAAACTCCTGGAAGGCAACTTTACCCTGGAAGATTTTTTGGAGCAGTTGCAGCAGGTCAAAAAGTTGGGGCCGCTCAATAAGGTTATGGATTTGATTCCGGGGATGGGCGAATTGACCAAAGCTATTCCCCAGGAGGATATGGAGAAACAACTAAAACGCACCCAGGCCATCATCAACTCGATGACGACTCAGGAGCGGCGCAACGCCAAAATTTTCAATGGCAGCCGCAAGAAGCGGGTGGCCAGTGGCAGCGGCACCACGGTGCAGGAAGTCAACCAGCTGTTGACTCAATTCCGGCAAATGAAGAAAATGATGCAACAGTTACGCAATCCGCGGGCGCGTCAGAATTTGATGAACATGTTGGGCGGTTTTCGTTAGCCCCTTTTTTGAGGCTACATAAATTCTTGTGTGCAAATTCAATTTATTGTGATATAATTTAAGGAAGGAAACATTTAGTAAACATGGTTAAAATCCGCTTGCGACGTATGGGCGCCAAGAAACAACCAAGCTACCGGGTAGTTGTGGCCGACTCGCGCAGCCCGCGAGATGGCCGTTTTCTTGAGATTATTGGACATTACAACCCCCGCACCGAACCGGCCGTGGTCAATATTCAGGAAGACCGGGTCTTGCACTGGCTGTCGGAGGGGGCGCAGATGACCGAACCGGTGGAGCGATTACTTAAAAACCTGGGAACCCTGGAACGATTTGCCCGGCTAAAAGAGGGGGCCGACCTGGTCGAACTTTTGGCCGAGGCCGAAGCGACGCGCGAGAAACGTGTCGAAGAAACCCAGGCTAAACCAGCCAAAGCAGGGGCAAAAAAGACAAAAAAACGAGCTGCGGTAAAAGAGGAAACCACTGAAGCCAAAGCAGAAACCGAAGCCGTACCTGAGATTGAGGATACCTCGGCGGAGGCTCCCGAAATCGAGGCCTCAGAGACTGGGGCCTCAGAGACTGAGGGGGCGGAAATTGAGGCTTCAGCAAAGGTGATCGAAGAGGTCACCGAAGATGCGGCAGAATCCTCGTCCGAGGACGACAAAAGCTAATAGAGCCTGATACTTCAAACGGACGGGGCTGTCTCGGATAAGGGGCGTGGGGGAAAACTATTACTCAAGTCCCGATGTCTGGTTCTCATTCCTCACTCACAAACTCAAACTGCACATCATAAAGGAGGTGTCGAAATCATGTCTTCATCAATGAAGGAACTAGTCGAGTATATGGCCAAAGCTGTCGTCAACGATCCAGACTCAGTTATCGTCCGTGAAATTGAAGGCTCTAGTGCCACCATCTATGAGCTAAGTGTTACCCCCGACGATATGGGACGGGTAATTGGCAAGCAGGGGCGAGTGGCGAATGCAATGCGGACTCTGTTGCGGGTGGCCGCCGTAAAAGAGGGTAAACGCGTTACGTTGGAGATTGTATAAATGACCGGACCCTCCGGTCTGGAAAAACAGCATAAGCATAACTGGCAGGGCGGCAGAAGTTCAGGTTCAGCGCAACCTGAACTTTGCTATTTAGCCGTCGGCAAAGTGGTTCGGGCGCATGGCCTGGCCGGTGAAGTGTCGATGGCTGTGCTGACCGAATTTCCCGAGAGATTTGAAACGACCGAGTGGCTCTATCTGGGTGATCCCTACCAGGCCACAGCCTATCGTCTGGAAAGTTACCGCTGGCATAAGCAGCATATCCTGCTGACGTTAGGCGGGGTGACCGATAGAACTGGGGCCGAAAAATTAAGGGGACAATGGGTGCAGGTACCGCTGGCAGAGGCGATGCCGCTGCCGGAAGGGGCCTATTATTTCCATCAACTTATTGGCCTGGAAGTAATTACCACCACGGGAGAACGTTTGGGCGTGGTCACCAGCATTATCGAAACCGGCGCTAACGACGTATACGTGGTGGAGGACCGGGGGCGGGAAATTCTATTACCCGCCGTCGCAGACGTGATCAAGTCGATAGACCTGGAACAGGGGCAAATACTGGTCGAAGTAATTGAGGGCCTGATTTGACATCTGCTTGACATTCAGTATAGTGTGTTTTTGATGAGTTTGACAAGGAACGCCTGCGGGCGTTCCTTTTGATTAGAAACGAACGTTGTCTATCCAAACCTATTGACAAGTGTTGTATCGTCGTGGTATGCTTGCCGATGGACATGATTAGTTCGGTAGACCCTGTCAAAAGGCTAAATTGTGACGACAGCGAGGGAGCGGTGACCAACGATCTGCGTTACTGGATAGGTTTTAGTAAAGTGCCGGGAATTGGCCCATCGCGGTTACGGGCCTTGTTAGACTACTACGGCCAGATTGAACTGGCCTGGCAGGCCGACCCCGGCGAGTTACGAGCTATTGGCCTGGACAAACGCTCGGTGGAAAATCTGTACCGGGTCAGAACCGGCCTTGATCTTGACGCTGAATTGGAAAAACTCGAGCGGTTAAAGGTTTCTGTATTAACCTGGGAGAGCGAAGATTATCCCCGGTTGTTAAGAACAATTGCCGATTCACCCCCGGTATTATACCTTCGGGGCAAGCTGACGCCAGCAGACGAATGGGCGCTGGCCGTCGTTGGGACGCGCCGGGCTACGGCTTATGGCCGGGAGTGTACCCGGTTACTGGTCGAAGGGCTGGTGGAGAGCGGCATTACCATTATCAGCGGGCTGGCTTACGGTATTGACACCGAGGCTCACTGGGCCGCTATCCGGGCCAAAGGGCGAACATTGGCTGTGTTGGGGTGTGGGGTTGACATTTTTTATCCCACGGAAAATAGAAAACTGGGCCAGGCCATTATTGAGCATGGGGCCATTGTGTCGGAGTATCCGCTGGGAACCAACCCGGACAGCGGTAATTTTCCACGCCGTAACCGTATTATCAGTGGTTTGAGCCTGGGCGTACTGATTATGGAGGGCGCTATTCAAAGCGGGGCGCGGATTACGGCAGACTATGCCCTGGAACAGGGCCGCGAAGTTTTTGCTGTGCCGGGCACAATCCTGCGCCAGAGTAGTGCGGGGCCTAATTATTTGATTCAAAATGGGGCAAAACTGGTCACCCAGGCGAATGACATTTTGGAGGAGTTGAACCTGACCATGATTGCCCACCATACCGAAGCGCGGGCAGTTATCCCGGATAACGAGGTAGAGGCGGTTCTGCTGGAGCAACTTTCAACCGACCCGATCCACATTGACGACCTGGGCCAGGCCACCGGACTCTCTGCCCCGGAGATTGCCAGTACCCTGACGATGATGGAATTGAAGGGGATGGTGAGGCAGGTGGAAGGGATGAATTATGTAATTTCCCGCGAGGAGAGGGTCAGGTATGTGGTGGAGTAAACAGATTGTTAAGGAGCGGAAATTAAATTTTTAGGAGTATGTTTTTAATGACGATGGATGTGATAGCTTACTGCGTTAAATGCAGAGAAAAACGAACAATGAGTCAACCCGAAGCGGTGTATACGGCTAATGGCACGCCGGGCACGCAGGGGATTTGCAGCGTTTGTGGAACCAAGATGTTCAAAATGGGCCGCACCCCGGCTCACAACCACGTTTCCCCACCCGACCCGGCGACCCTGAAAAGCCGCAAAAAGGCCGCCAAAGCCAAAAGCCGCAAAGGCAAGCTGGTGATTGTCGAGTCGCCGGCCAAGGCGCGGACGGTAAGTAAATTTCTGGGCAAGGGCTACACGGTCAAAGCCTCGGTGGGCCACATCCGCGATTTGTTGCGGTCCCAACTGTCGGTAGATGTCGATAATGGTTTCATCCCCAAATATCGAGTTCCCAATGAGAAGCGCGGCGTGGTAAAAGAACTCAAAAGCGCCGTGGCCAATGCCGAAGAAGTCTATTTGGCCACCGACCCCGACCGCGAGGGCGAGGCCATTGCCTGGCATTTGATAGAAGCGGCCGACATTGACCAGGATCGAGCCAAGCGGGTGGTGTTTCACGAGATAACCAAGGATGCGGTAACAGAGGCGTTTGCCCATCCGCGGGGGATTGACATGAAACGGGTTGATGCGCAGCAGGCCCGCCGCATTTTGGATCGTTTGGTGGGCTACCAACTCAGCCCGTTACTGTGGCGCAAAGTGCGCAGCCGGACCAGCGCCGGCCGGGTGCAAAGCGTGGCCCTGCGTTTGATTGTCGAGCGGGAGCAGGAGATTGCCGATTTTAATCCCGCAGAGTACTGGTCGTTGGAAGCCGACCTGGCCAAGACGGAAAAGGAAGCGCCGCAGGCCAGCTTGGCTGAGCGACAATTTCAGGCTAAGCTTACCCGCGTGCAGGGTGAACGCATCGAGCTGAAAAGTGAGGCTGAAACCCGGGCCATTGTGGCCGAGTTGGAGAAATCCATCTATGTGGTAGAAGAAGTCAAAAAGAGCGAACGTCGCCGCCGGCCCGCCGCGCCGTTTACCACCAGCACGCTGCAACAGGAAGCCTCGCGGCGGTTGGGATTTGGCGCTCGCAAAACCATGCAGGTTGCCCAACAACTTTATGAAGGGATTGAACTTGATGGCGAGGGCACGGCCGGTTTGATCACCTATATGCGTACCGATAGTGCCAACGTGTCGCCACAGGCCCAGCAGGAGGCCCGTGGCTTTATTGCCGAACGTTACGGCCAGGAAATGTTGCCGCCGGAACCGCCGGTATATACCGCCAAAAGCAAGAGCGCCCAGGAAGCCCACGAGGCGATTCGCCCGACCAGTGTCTGGCGCGAACCGGAGCGGATGAAGACCTACCTGAGCCGGGATCAGCAGCGACTCTACACCCTCATCTGGCAGCGATTTGTGGCCAGCCAGATGGAATACGCGGTTTACGATACCATTTCGGTGGCGGTGGCCGCCGGGTTGGAGCCACCGACTGACGGTCCGTGGGCTTACCGCCTGCGAGCAAGCGGCTCGCGGGTTCGCTTCAAGGGTTTTTTGACGGTATATGAAGAGTCTCGGGATGAGGATGCCGAGCCGGATACCACGGAAGGTGTGATTCTGCCCGAATTGAGCGAGGGTGAACCGATTGATTTGATCAGGCTGCTGCCGGAACAACATTTCACCCAGCCGCCGCCTCGTTACACCGAGGCCAGCCTGGTGAAAGCGTTAGAGGAATACGATATTGGCCGGCCCAGCACGTATGCTCCCATCATCTCGACCATTCAGCAGCGGGGTTATGTGGAGAATTTTGAAAAGCGACTTTATCCCACCGAGTTGGGCGAGATTGTGAATGAGTTACTGGTAGAGTATTTTCCCGATATCATCAATGTCCAATTTACCTCGCAAATGGAAGACGACCTGGACCGGATTGCGCGGGGCGAACTGGATTGGGTACCGGTTTTGAGCGAGTTTTACGCTCCGTTCTCAAAGGATGTAGCTCACGCTGAAGCGCACATGCCTGAGGTAGATGTGGCCGACCAGCCTACGGGCGAACTGTGCGAAAAGTGTGGCCATCCGATGGTGCTCAAGTTTGGTCGCTACGGCAAGTTTGAAGCCTGTTCCAACTTTCCGGAGTGTCGTAATGCCAGGCCACACCTGGTTAAGTTGGGGATTGCTTGCCCCAATTGCGGCGGCGAGTTGGTAGAGCGTCGCACCAAAAAGGGCCGGGTGTTCTATGGCTGCGCCAATTACCCGGAATGTGAGTGGAGTAGCTGGAAACGACCGCTCCCGGCGCCGTGTCCCCATTGTCAGGGGATGCTGGTCCAAAAGAATCGAGATTGGGCGCAATGTTTGAATTGCGAGGAGCAAGTTGAGTTGAATCAATTACCGGAAACGGAACCGACAGAACCTGAATTGACGGTGGCCTGAAGCATATCCGGTTAAACCAACTGAGCCATCGGGCGAGTCTTCATCAGACCGGCTCAGGTTTGCTAAATTTCCTTAACAATTGCTTTTTTATGACAATTGGTGCTTGCTCCTTGTGCAATTATGGGCTATAATGGCCGTTATATTGTTATTGAACCTTTGGTCAGGCTATGTTTCAATGGTTGAAACACTTGTTTAAAAAGGCGCGGCTGTAGCTGTGTAGTGGGGATCGAATTAAGTTTCGATTTCCGTTTCAGAGAGTGGTCGTGCCTTTTAGTTTTTTGGAAGGGAGGTGTCTACAAAAAACTTCTATTCAGAGATTTCCAGGTAAAATTTTTCTTGGTTAATATCTTCGTTAAGAATTCTATTTTATGGAGGAAGTAAGAATGCGTAAGTCACTATTTATCTTGGTAAGCCTGATGGTTATCCTGACCCTGGTCTTGACTGCTTGCGGCCAGGCCGGCGGCGGAAAATTCAAGGCCTGTCAGGTGACCGACACCGGCGGGATTGATGACAAATCCTTTAACGCCACCGCCTGGAAGGGCATGCAAGAGGCGCAGGCAGAACTCGGTGTTGAAAGCAAGTATTTGGAGTCGCAGCAGCAAACGGACTATGATAAGAATATCACCCAGTTCATTCAGGAAGATTGCGATATTATCATCACCGTTGGTTTTTTGCTGGGCGATGCTACGAAAAAGTATGCGGAGCAGAATCCCGAAGTTCCGTTTAGTATTGTAGACTTTGCCTATGACCCGGTCATCCCCAACGTGTTAGGCCAGGTCTTCAATACGGATGAAGCCGCTTTTCTGGCCGGTTACCTGGCCGCCTCGCAAACCCAAACGGGTAAGGTTGGTACCTGGGGTGGTATTGCCATCCCAACCGTGACTATTTTTATGGACGGTTTCCTGGCCGGGGTTAACTACTACAACCAGCAGAAAGGTACTGACGTTGAGGTGTTGGGTTGGAACGGCACAGATGGCCTCTTTATCAATAACTTTGAGAGTGCCGAAGACGGCAAAAAAGCTTCCGAGTCCCTGGCTGACGAGGGCGCCGACATTCTGTTGCCCGTGGCTGGTCCGGCAGGTCTGGGCGCGGCGGCCGTAGCCAAAGAACGTGGTTTGATGGTTATTGGTGTAGATGCCGACTGGTACGATACTGCGCCTGAGTACCAGGACTTTGAATTGACCAGCATCCTGAAGAATATGAACGTGACTACCAAAGAGGCCATCAAGCGGGTTATGGACGGTAACTTTGAAGGTGGCGTCATTGTCGGGACGCTTGACAACGGCGGCGTGGGTCTGGCTCCTCTCCACAATTTTGAGAGCAAGGTTTCGCAAGAGGTAAAGGATGAATTGGCAGCCCTGGAAAAAGAGGTTGCTGCCGGTAACATCAAAGTTGCGGATTATAAGTAATTTTTCCTGCGGGTGGCGCCGACTCGTGTTGGCGCCACTCCAATTTCTCTGGGCCTGCCTGAGACTGATTCGGTCTCAGGCAGATTCAGAATTCAACGTATGCGGTAAACTGCAAGCGAATTTCCCAAAAATATACCATATCAGACTGGCTCAGTCTGAAGGTTTACGGAGTAAGCGATGCCTCCAATCCTGGAATTACGCGGCATTACCAAACAATTCCCCGGTGTGCTGGCTAACGATCATATTGATCTAACCCTGGAGCAGGGTGAAATCCACGTGCTTTTGGGTGAAAACGGCGCGGGCAAAACCACCCTCATGAATATCTTGTACGGATTGTACGACCCCGACGTGGGTGAAATCATTGTGCGAGGGAAAAAGGTCAACATTAAACAGCCAAATGATGCTATTGCGCTGGGCATTGGGATGGTTCACCAGCATTTTATGTTGGTGCCTGTTTTGACGGTAACCGAAAATGTGATGCTGGGCGTCGAGTCCATTAAAAACGGCGTTGTCCTTGACCGTAATACTGCCGCCGAACGTATCCTGGAGATTTCTCGACAATACGGACTGGAAGTTGACCCGTATGCCAGGGTTGAAGATATTCCGGTGGGGGTGCAGCAACGGGTCGAAATTATCAAACTCTTGTACCGTAGCGCGGATATTCTGATTCTCGACGAACCGACCTCGGTGTTAACCCCGCAAGAGGCGGACGACTTGTTTGAGGTGCTGCATTCATTGGTGGCGCAGGGCAAGTCGATTATTTTTATTACCCACAAGTTGCGTGAGGTGTTGGAAATTGCCGACCGAATCACGGTTTTGCGGCGGGGCCAGGTGGTGGGAAGTACCACGCCTCAAAAAGCAGACGAGGTGAAGTTGGCCGAGATGATGGTGGGCCGTCCGGTAGAATTGAAGGTGCACAAAGAACCGGCCCAGCCGGGTGAGGTTGTGCTGAAGGTGCAGAATCTGGTGGTAGCCAACGATCAGATGAACAAAGTGGTGGATGGCGTTAGTTTTGAGGTGCGTGTTGGCGAGGTGCTGGGTATTGCCGGGGTGCAGGGCAATGGACAAACTGAGTTAGTGGAGGCTTTGACCGGTCTGCGTAAGGTGATGGGCGGCCAGATTAGCGTTAATGGCGAAGATTGTACTAACGCTTCGCCCCGCCGCATTACCGAGATGGGCACGGCTCACGTGCCCGAAGATCGCCAGCGAGATGGGTTGGTGATGTCGTATCCGGTGGCCGATAACATGGTGTTAAATACCTACTACCTGCCGCCCTTTGCCAAAGGTATTGTGAGGCAACAAGAGCCAATCTTCGAGGCTGCCCGCGACCGGGTTGAACAATTTGATGTGCGTACACCAAGTATAGAAGTGCCTGCCTCTAACCTCTCGGGAGGCAATCAGCAGAAAGTGATTGTAGCGCGCGAGTTTAGCCGACCGATTAAATTACTCATTGCCAGCCAGCCGACCCGTGGTTTGGATGTCGGTTCGATTGAGTACATTCACCGTCGCGTGATTGAGAAGCGTGACGATGGCTGCGCTGTGCTGGTTGTGTCGTCGGAATTGAACGAAATTATGGCCCTGTCCGACCGGATTGCGGTGATGTATAAAGGTCGCATTATTGATACGGTGCCGGCACATGGTACAAGTAAAAACCACCTCGGTTTGTTAATGGCCGGGATCAAACCAACTGCCGAAGACCTTGCCGTCGAAGCCGCCGAAGACGAGGAGTTCAATCCGGCGCTGTAAATAATGAGGGGAGTGACACACCTTGACTGAGAGAAAACGTTCTTATAGTGATATTCTTACGCAGGCGCTCAGGCCATTCACCACGGGTACAGCCCGCGAAGCTATGCTATTGCCGGTGTTGGCCATCATTACCGCCCTGATTGTAGGGGCCATTTTTATTGCCTTTACCGACTCGGTGGTGTTGGCAGCGTTGGGTAATTTCTTTAATGCGCCTTTAGCCGCGGTGGTGGCTATCTGGAATAGTGTGGCTACGGCTTACATCTCGCTGTTTAAGAGTAGCTTTGGCGACCCCGTAAAGATAGTTACGGCGCTGGCCAGTGGCGATCCGTACAAGATTCGGCTGGCGTTTTGGCCGTTATCGGAAAGTTTGGTGGCTTCTACGCCCTATATCTTTGCCGGATTGGCTGTGGCGCTTGGTTTCCGCTGTGGGTTGTTTAATATTGGGGCCGAGGGTCAATTATTCATTGGCGCAATTTGCGCGGTGTGGATTGGTTATTCAATTGGACTCCCCTGGATTTTCCACCTGCCACTGGCCTTATTGGGGGCCATGGCGGGGGCAGGAGTGTGGGGGGCGGTCCCCGGTTTTCTCAAAGCCAAAACCGGCGCGCACGAAGTTATTACCACGATTATGATGAACTATATTGCCTACCGTCTGGCCGATTGGCTGTTGCATGGCCCCATGATGCGGCCCGGTTATAACCCCATCAGTCCCGATATTTTGCCCTCGGCCTACCTGCCGAAATTCTTTGCCGATCCTATTCGCTTTCACGCCGGTTTTTTCCTGGCCCTGTTTATGGCCTGGGTTGTGTGGTGGTTATTGTTCAAATCTACGTTGGGCTTTGAAATTCGTACGGTCGGAGCCAGTCCCAACGCGGCCAGATACGCCGGAATGAACATCACCAAGAATTTTGTGTTGGCCATGGGCTTTTCCGGGGCATTGGCGGGTATGGCCGGGGCCAACGAGGTGCTGGGGCTGAATCACAACCTGGCCTCGGCCTTCTCATCGGGTTACGGCTTTGATAGCATCGCTTTGGCCCTGTTAGGAAAGAGCCATCCGGTGGGGGTGGTGCTGGCGGCCTTGTTGTTTGGTTTTTTGCGTAGCGGCGCTACCGGTATGCAATCTTACGCCGGTATCCCTATCGACATCATTTCCATCATCCAGGCGTTGGTCATTATTTTTGTGGCGGCGCCGCCGATTGTGCGTTCCATCTATCGGATCCGGGTTAAACGCGAGGTGGGCGCTGAAGTCTTCACACGTGGCTGGGGAGGTTGAGTAATGAGTGTGGCAACAATGACCGCGGGTAAGGCCAGGGTTATTTCCAGAGGACGTACCCTGGGCATGGGCGTGGCCTTCTTGATCCTGGGCATCTTGATTTTTGTTTTCTTTTTACCGGCAACAACTCTGGCTCAGAAAACTGAATTCGGCCTGAATACGTTTACTAAAGTGGACGTGATTCCACTACCGCCATTGATTTTACCCACCCAGATTGTCATCATTATGGCGGGTCTCATCTGTTTGGGATTGGCCGCTTACCAACTGACGCGAGGTTTTGGCCGGGCCACCGAGGTGATGCTGGGGTTGGTTGTATTAATGTTTATCATTGCCTTCTTGACCTGGGCGGCGCGAGATAATGCGTTCAATCTGACCGGCATTCTCAAAACCACCCTCCTTCTGGCGACTCCCATCGCGCTGGGTGGGTTTAGCGGCGTGTTATCAGAACGGTCTGGCGTGGTGAATATTGCCATCGAAGGGATGATGCTGTCGGCAGCGTTTATGGCCACAGTGGTGGGTAGTGCTACCGGCAGCCTGTACCTGGGCCTTTTGGGTGGTATCGGCATTGGCATGTTGATGGCGGCGTTGCACGCGGTGTTATCTATTACGTATCGAGTAGACCAGATTATCAGCGGGGTGGTGATTAATATCCTGGCAACTGGCCTGACCAGTTTCATGGCCAGCCGTTTTTTGGAAAAAAACCAGTGGTTGAACAACCCCGGTACATTTCAACCCATCGCAATTCCAGGGTTGTCACAGATTCCCATTGTTGGGCCGGTGTTGTTTGAAAACAACCTGATTGTCTATTTGATGTTTATCTTAATGTTTGCCATTCACTTCGCCTTATTTTACACCCGTTGGGGCTTGCGAACGCGGGCCGTGGGTGAGCATCCCAAAGCGGCGGACACGCTGGGGATCAACGTGTTCAAGATGCGTTACATCAGCGTATTGTTGAGTGGGGCGGCAGCCGGAGTGGGTGGTTCATACTTCACCATTGGCTCGGTGGGTCGTTTTGACGAGGTAATGACCGCCGGAAAGGGTTATATTGGGCTGGCGGCGATGATCTTTGGTAAGTGGACGCCCTTTGGCACCTTTGGGGCATCGTTGATTTTTGGGTTTTCCGACTCGTTGCAAACCAAGCTGCAAATTCTCAATGTCCCCATTCCCTCCGAATTTCTGTTGATGGCGCCCTACCTGGCGACGATCATCGCCGTGGCGGGGGTGATTGGCCGGGCCGTGCCGCCAGCGGCGGATGGACAGCCTTACGAAAAGTAGCGTTGTTTTTGATTCGATGATGCGGGGCGATGAGCGAAAGGGTTCATCGCCTCTTTTTATTTGACGCAATTGTTGATTTGGGCTACTATTTTGCCCATAGGTAAGTTATTCTTGTGCGTGGGGAATACCCTTGAAACAATCTCATCTCCGAAAACCACTACTGATTTTCATTGTCATCTCCACCTTAGCCTGTACCCTGGCTTCTCCTTTTGACCAACTGGTTGCCAACGTTGTTGAAACCTCAACTCCAACTGTTGCCAGAACCCCTCAACCAACCTTTACGGCTACCCCGCTGGCCACCGCAACACCAACCAAAACTGCCACCCCTACGCTCACCCCCATCCCCACCAAAACGCCGCCCCCAACTTCTACCCCAACTCAACCACCGACCAGAACCCCCACCCCCACCGCCACCGGCACGCCTCCACCGCCGACCAACACCCCGCTGCCCACCGATATCCCTGCTCCCAGGTGGGATTATGTTTTATCCGAGCAATACACCCAGCCCACCGAGGCAACCATTTTGTCGATCATGGTGGCTATTCAGGGCCACGATGGTGGATGGATACCGGGCTTGCGGCTGGTAGGGATCGACCCCGAGGGGGTGGTAACCAAATCTGAACCTTCGGCAGACCAGGTAACGGGTTATACCCCACCCGGCGATATCATTAAAAGCGGTAACACCAAATTCGAACCGCTCAGTAATTACGTGACTGGCCAGTGGTACTTTCAATTGGAAACGGCGGACGGCAGGCAGGTATCGGAAACTTTTCCCATTGATATGAATGCCGAAAACAGAGTATGGTACTTCTTCCGCTTCCAGCCCGGCTAAAGCATGGTGGCCAGTTCGCTCTTGCCGCTGTTGTCCCTCAAAACTAATTCCTTTTCAAAATAATGTCTAGCCGAACAGAAAAATTCCCCGCTTATCTGGTGATTTGGCGACTTTACGCTATATTTACGTAAAACTCCCGGTTTGTAATCAAAATGTAATTAGGGGTAGGGCTACGTTCCCATTGACGCTAAGAGGATAAGCGTTGTATACTTTTAAAAAGGATGGGGAGCACTCTCGACAACTGGAAGTTACAGGTCAAGGTGACCCGCTATCTCAAAAGTGACCTGTTCTTTAACAATCAGATCAAAAAGCAGCGAGCGAAAGGCCCCCGCATATCCACATGATCAATCTACATCTTGAGGATGGATCTTACCTTCTAAGATTCACAGCATTAGTAAGTTTGGAGGACCAACCATCATGACCCAGCAAGAAAAAGTTACACTTATTTCGCTCAAAAGTTTTTTGTTTCTGGTTGCAGGTATTTTTGCTCTCGCCGCCGTCCTTATGATAATCCTGTTCACCTCGGCGGCCACGGTGACCGGCGGGACCCCTTTCTCGGCGGTTACCCTGGCAGAAGGCGTTAATACTGGCGTGTTAGCGCCGGGCGAGCAGCGCTGGTTTAAGTATAACCCCGATCCCAATGGAAATCCCGTTGAGCTTGAAAAATCACTGACATTAATTTTTACCCCCGACGATGGAAATCGTAAATATCACGTCTCTCTTCAGTTATATGAAGAAGGTGAGCTACAGAATTTCTTTCAGGGCGATGCCAGCCGCATGACCAATTTTGGGGCGGCTCACGTGGTTGATCGTGATGGCAACCCTGAAACCGGCGAGCTTTTCTGGCACGGCTGGTTGTCTGGTAGCAAAACCTACTATGTGATGGTAGAAAATGGCGCCGATGTCCCTATTGATTACTGGCTTTTCACCGAGGATGTGGTGCATTATTCACTGGGTCAGCCGGAAGCAGCGCCTCAGGCACAGGTTGAGACTGAAGTTGGCACAAGCCCGGATAACCCCGCCCCCATAATACCCGGTTTGACAAAGGGTACCCTGGAACCTCAAGAAACGGCCTGGTATGCTTTTACCCACGTTGATTACACCAATAAGGAAAAATACAAGGGTCTGGCTTATTCAATGTACTTCACGCCGGATGACGGCAATCGTAGGCACAAGGTCAACTTTGAACTTTTCGAGATGAGTGAAATGGGTGTTTGGCAACGGGGTGATGCCGGCAAGATGACCAATTTTGGCGCGGGGATGCTGGTTTCGTGGGATAACGACTACAATACCGGCGAGCGAATCTGGCGCGGCACAGTTGTTAATGGTCAAACCTACCTGTTGGCCGTCGAGAATGGCGCCGATGTGCCCATCGATTACTGGCTATTTGATGATTTTGTTATGTTTCCCGAGCTTGGGCCAAAACCGGCTCCTAAACCGGCTCCGGTTTATGCTCAAGGTGCTTCTCCTCAAACAGCCGAACCTTTGAAATTTGGACTCAATAAAGGTAATCTGGGCCCCGGAGAAGAAGTCTGGTACAGTTTCCGGATTACCGATTTTGATGACCAGAACTTTGAGCCAATGGCTCTGACCATGATCGCCACCCCCGACGACGGAAATCGCATTTACCACATGAATATGGATATCTTCACCCCCCAAGGAGCTCAGTATTGGTCGCCGGGTGATAATTCGCAAATGACAAATATCGGCGCCGGTAGCGTTGTTTTCCGTGATGACAATCCCTTAACCGGCGAGAAGTTCTGGAATGGGTGGGTGGTTGATAACGACCTGTACTATGTGCAGCTTCGTAACCACAACGATATCCCGATGGATTATTGGCTCTATACCGGCGATGTCTACCGGCCCGAGTTAGGCGAGCCAACCCAGCCGGTGGTTCGCACCGCCGACCCCGGCACCGCTCCCTTTGCGCCCGTATCTCTGGAAGTGGGAGTTAATCAGGGTCAATTAAAGCCGGGCGAAGAGCGTTGGTATACCTTCAGCCGAGCTGATATGAGTCACCCTGGCCAACCTGTTGACACTACCTTCACCCTGGTCTTTACCCCTGATGACGGCAATCGCAAATACCAAATTGGTTATGAACTCTTTGAAGAATGGCAGTTGAGAGATTGGGCGCCTGATAATCCTCTGGGTATTACCGGTTTCGGTAAGGGGAATACGGTTAACCGTGACGGCGATCCCAATACCGGCGAGCTGATTTGGCGGGGTTCCGTTCTGGCCAACAACAAATACTACATGCGGGTCAGAAACGGCTCTGATATTGTGATTGATTTCTGGATTTTCCCGGAAGATGTGATCAATGCTAGTCTGGAGTAGAAATTTCGCAGTTGCGCATACAAAGCGTAACCGTCAATGAAGCCGGTCAAATACCCTATCAAAATGATAGGGTATTTGGTTTGGGTGTGTTTCATTTGAGTCAGAGAGAGAAGAAGTTGGGGGGACACCCCCCAAGCCCCCCGGCCTGCGGCGCTTTTTTCGACTCATTTGAAATACACCCATTTGGTTTCAGGCACGGTCGTGACCAGATTCAAATAAATTTCTCTCTTCAACTCAAGCGTGCTATACTACTTCAATCAATAGGGTGGTTCTGTCTGAGCCCAAACAAGGATTTCAAACCATACTTATGAGGGTGTCATCATTAGCAAGATACTCCTGATTGAAGATAACCTACAAAACGCTCTTTTAGTCAAACGTCTCCTGGAAGCTCGCGGTCATCAGGTACTTCATGCCAGCGAAGGGGAAACCGGTTTGACCAAGGTTTTTGAAGAGATTCCTGATCTGATTTTGGTTGATTTGGGTCTTCCTGATATTGATGGTCAAACATTGGTGACCCTGATTAAACGCGCGCCCGAATTAAAGGATATTCCGGTTGTAGCTGTCACCGCCTGGCCTGAAGAAACAGCCAGGGAAATGGCCCTGGCTTATGGGTGTAATGGGTTTATCTCCAAACCCATCAATATCCGCGCCTTTCCTGATCAAATTGCCGAATTTCTGAACAAGGGTTAAATACTCTTTGGGTTCAGAGGCAAATTTATTAAAGTATCTTTTCTCTTGACGCTGCATGAGTATATTGGTTGCCCAAACAGTGCATGAATCGTACGTTAACATCTTACCTGGCCGGCAGATCAAACTAATTCCTGCCAGCGTCTTTTCCTATGAAGAGTTGACCGAAGCATATAATCAGACTCGGGTTGACTATATTGTGCCAATGCCGATGAACGCGGCCAAGTTGCAAGAGTATGTTGAGACTTATGATGTTGATATGGACGCTTCAGCGGTGGTGGTTGAAGGTAGCCAAATCTTGGCCCTGGGGATGTTAGGGGTTCGAGAGGGGCGAGCCTGGATTACCCGGCTGGGGGTCATTCGTAGTAATCGTCGCCAGCATGTCGGCTGGACCCTGGTCTCACACCTTATTGATCAGGCCCGTCAAAAAAAGGCGAATCATATTATCATCGAGGTGATTGACGACAACCTTCCCGCTCTCAGTCTATTTTCCAAAAAGGACTTCAAACCCACGCGAGAACTGCTGGTATTGCGCCGTCCACCAGCCTCGGTAAAGATCACCCCGCCGGAGGCCAAAGTTGAGACGCTCAGTTATACCGATGCGGTGCAGCTTTTGCGCCAAAGATCCTCAAAACCCTCCTGGATTGACGAATACGAGTCGCTCATTAATGCCGGTAATTTAAGCGCTTTTTATGCCACCCTCACCGATGGCAGTGAAGGCTGGCTGGTTTATCAAAACACGGTTTTTCAATTGGGACGTTTGGTGCTTCAAACCGAGATTGGTAGCCAAATTGATGTTGCCAGCGCCTTGCTATGCCATCTCCATGCCCAGCACCCTGTCCAGGATACTAAAACTGAAAACCTCCCGGCGAATGATCCCCACTGGCCCGCTTTCAAAAGACTTGACTATCTGATGACTTTCCGGCGGGTTGAGATGGTCCTGTCGCTGAGCTGATTACCCTGACGACTCTTGTTTATGTTTGCCAAAAAACAATTTACTCCCCAACCATTGTCGTGGTGACAAGGCCAACCAGCACCCCTGTTTTTCTGGCACTTGCGCCTCCAGAGGCACACGAATCTTTTGTTCTCCATGCCGGGTCTCGGATTCTACATCTTTCAATTCCATCCCTTTTACCAATTTCATCAACCGAATATTCTCGGCCAGAATCCAGGCAGTAAAGTGGGTAACCCCGCGCTGGCGAGCTATGTTGGCCAGGGTTCTTAGCAGGTGCTTTCCCAGCCCCTTGCGTTGAAAATCGTCTCTTACCACAATCGCTACCTCGGCGTCGGTAGCTTTTGGGGTTGCCCTGGCAAAATGGGCCACTCCTACAGCGTGTTCCTGGCTATCGTCTCCAGTAATCGTGGCAACTACAGCCAAATGTCGTTGCGGGTCGCAATCGGTTAAAGCTTTGGCTTCTTGCCGCATCCGTTCCTCGGGGATACGGGCTGTATATAGCTGAAAACGCAAACGTCTACTTTCAGGTGATAGTTTTTCAAACATTTCCACCAATAAGTCGGTATCAGTTTTTTCTATGAGCCGAATGGCGATTTTTTGCCCTGAAGGGGTGGTGTAAACTCCGAGTTTTTTCATAGTGTTACCCGTAGCGAATTTAGAAAACTGCCATTGAAATCGATTATTTATTGTATGTTCAGAATTATAAAAGTGCAACCTTGCCCCAGTGAAACCAAAAAGGCAACCACATCCGGTTGCCTTTTTGACTCAAGCAGAGCTGGAAAACAGACGGCAGCCGAGAACCAATCACCTTATAAGCTGGTTGGTCGCTGATATAGCCTCAGGTTTTTGCTAAGAACGGCTGAAATAGGCAGATGATACCGCTACAAACATTTTATGTTTCATGCTATAATGAGCCTGAACATCCCGGCGATAGGAGAAGGCCATAAATGTCAAAAAAAGTGCTCATCATTGAAGATCGGCGTGAAAATATTGTTTTTATTGCCAATAATATTCTCCGGCCAAAAGGATATGAGGTTATAACGGCCAGGGATGGCCAAACTGGTTTAGAAAAGGCTCAAGCCGAACAACCCGATTTGATTATTACCGATTTAAAACTGCCTCAATTGGGCGGGCTTGAAGTTTTGGAACAGCTTAACGAAAAAGGATACAATATTCCCGCCATTGTGATGACGTTTCATGGTACCGAGGAAACAGCTAAACAGGCGTTGCGATTAGGAGCCAAGGATTATTTGATTAAACCCTTTACTATTGAAGAAATGTACGAGGCCATCGACAGGGCGCTCAAATCGGTCACTTCGCCGCTTCCGCAGCCCGAAGATTCTCCAGATAAAGCCGAAACGGCCCAATTGGGGCAAGAATTGAGTCGGTTGAAGGGCATTTTGGCCACCCGTGAGCGCCAGCTTGAGCAGATGGGTAAACAACTGGCTAACTCTATTGGTAAAACCGAAGTGGCCGAAATTGCCCAACGAGCCGCCGCGTGGGAAGAGGATTACGCTCGCCTGAATAGCGTTTTGGCCCAAACTAAAGATGCTTTGGCCAAAACCGACGGTCAAGCCCAAGCCCTGGCCGAAGCCGTAATGGTTCAGAAGAAACAGTTGGGTAAATACCAGCAGGAGATGAAACGGATGGCCCACGAGTTACATAATCTTTCGGAGGCGATGCGGTTGATGGCCCAAGATATGGAACATCAAATCGAGCGGCTGGATGTTCTCATCCCCCGGCAAAAAGAAAGTTAGCTGGTATTGCTCCAGGACCTTAGTTGGAGGGGGTAGGGGTGACGGTTGTTTCCCCTGTGGCGCCTGTTGGAGGGGTTCCGATTTCTATGGTGGCTTCTATCGTTACAGTAATTGTGGCGGAGGAAGTAATCGTTATGGATGGTTCGATGGTTCCTTCCTCTTCATCCGGCCCAGCCGTTGGGGTTGGCGTAGGCGTGCCACCCCATAAACCTAATTGTTCAGCTTTGGCTTGGGTTTCGGCTTTTAAGATTTCCGCTTCAAAACGTGTATCGGGTGGTTTAACTTCCGCGCGGGCCAAGCCCTGTTCCGTGAGCGTAACATTCAGTAATTCATCTCCCACAAAAACATACCGCAACAAATAGCCCTCGTCGTCCAGATCGGTCACATCACGGACCAACCGCACCACCTTTAACCCGGCCAGTTTCCGATTTGTTTCATAGGCCGGGATGCCCCACGGTGTCCCTGGCCGTGGAGTATTGATCCCCAGATAGCGAACCCCGTAAATCCGATTGGGAGAATCCCCTTGCATCACCACGGCAAGAGTCTGCCCATCAATCACGCCTACCACAAACGCCCGCACTTCGTCGGGGATAGGGGTGATGGTGGGTGTTGGTCCCGGGGTTAAACTCTCAATCGGTAAAACCCGGGTACTGGTAGGTGTTTTTTCGGGTGAGGGGCCAGCGGTTGGTAAGCTTATGGTGGCTGTGGGTAATGCCACTGGCGCCATCTGGCTGCAACCAGCCAAACAAACAATAATAAACAGTAATCTTTGACAATACCACACTAGCCGGGCTGATTTCATCAAACGGCAGTCTCTTTCTCTCGGGTGCAACCTGATCATTCAAAGAAGAACCCTATTATAGTACGATTGGTAGTTCTCTGGAAATCAAGGAGGAAGAACGCGGTGAAATATTATTCCAGTTTGGGAGTAACCCCAAACCGGAGACGTGCCCATCTGTCAGAAAAGTAAAAAACGTGCCCAGACGGGCCTTGTGAGAAGTGGATTATCCTAAAGGGTCGGCAACAGGATGAAGAATCTACTCCCTGGCAGGTTTTTGGGGTCGTATCCTTCGCTTTTGACCCAGATTCGTCCTTTGTGCGACTCAATAACCCCTTTGGCAATGGTCAGACCCAAACCGGCCCCACCGCCCATAAAATTGGTTTTGCTGGTACTATGGAGGGCAACATCCTGGGCCGTACTAAATTTGTCAAAGATCAACCTCTGTTTATCCAGGGCAATGCCGACCCCGCCATCGGCGACCACAATCTCCACAAAAGTCTGACTGTCATCACTACCTGTTTTATCCAAAGTGCAGGCGCTGATGGTGACCCACCGGCCATCGGGAGTGTATTTGATGGCGTTGGCCACAATCCGGGCCAGCGCCGAGTGAAGCTGTTTGAAATCGCCGTTTATCATTGGTAAATCCGAAGCAATTTCGGTGGTCAACGAAATCCGGCGTTTGGCGGCAATCGGCCTTTGTTCTTCCTCAATGGTTCTTATCACACTACGGATCGACACCGGCGCAAAATCGAAATTGGCTCTGGCCAGCTCCACCCGGACGACACTCACCATATCGTTAATGATTTCTTGCAAACGGCTGGCCCCTTTGCCTACCCCCTCCAACAATTCTTTGGCATTCTCGTTACCCTGAATGAGGGGCAGGGCCTCAAGCATCTGGGTATAACTGTGAATGACGGTTAAGGGGGTGCGCAATTCATGGGAAACCACGGAGATGAAATTGCTTTTAGCCTCTTCCAAATGCTTCAAATGCTCATACGCCGACTGCAATTCGGCCAGTTTATGCTCCAGTTCTTCAATTAGAGCAATACTCTGTTCCTGTAAGTAATATTCACGTTTAGTAGCGGCTTCTTGTTCAAGGTGACCGGCGGCAATGTGTCGATCAACTTCGGTGATTAATTCGTCAAAAGCGACCGGCTTGTTGAGGTAACCATCACAACCAATGGCTTTGGCCCGTTCGCGGTCGTCTTTCACGCTCCGGGCGGTCAGGGCGATGATGGGCACCGTGCGAAGGTGGGAGAAACTGCGGATACGGGTGACAGCGGTGAAACCATCGAGATCAGGGAGATTGATGTCCATCAAAATCAGATCGGGGCGAAGTTCTTTGGCTTTTTCAATCCCCTGTAGGGCATTTTCGGCGTCAGCCACCCGATAACCCGCGCTCTCCAGAATGCGTCGAGTGAGGTGTCTATTTTCGGCTACATCTTCAACATTTAATATGATGGGCGTGCTCATACGCTGAATTCTTGGTGTCCTATGCTAGATTGCGAATATGAATTTACAGATAATACCGCCTGAAGATTCTGGCTCTGGGCGAGGTCAGGAAATCGATGTCAAGTTTCTGGATGCACGCAGAGTACAGTCTGTGATCTCAAACAAACGCATGTTAAGGTACACAGTAACAGAATTCCTTTGGATGCTACTTGCCGCCAAGTTGATGTTCCTATACTCCAACTAATAATAACATATCTTTAGCCAAAAAAGTATAGGATAACCATCCCAAATTGGCAAACCCGGTAGGACTGCACACAATCTTGGTAGGGGAAAATTTAGACAGGATTTACAGAATTAACAAGATTTTTCACCTTTTTACCCTGTAAATCTTGTTAATCCTGTCTATTTTTTGGATGATTT
>JAFGNV010000200.1 GCA_016926805.1 Anaerolineae bacterium | reverse complement strand
GGGTTGGGCCTGCGTCCACCCGCCATTAGTTGGGGCGTATTATTACAAGATGCACAAAACGTCCAGGCCATCGCCATTTCCCCGTGGATGTTGCTGCCCGCCATTCCGGTGATTGTAGCCGTTTTGGCCTTCAATTTTGTGGGCGATGGCCTGCGCGACGCGGCTGACCCTTATGGATAAAATCAAGATGGAAAACGGATCCAAAACGTTACTGTCGGTACAAAATCTCAAAACGTACTTTTTTCAGGATGAAGGAACCGTCAAGGCGGTGGACGGGGCTACCTTTGACGTGTATACCGGGCAAACCCTCGGCATTGTCGGCGAAAGTGGCTGCGGCAAGAGTGTAACGGCCCAATCTATTTTGCGTATCGTGGAACAGCCCGGCCGTATTGTGGAAGGAAAGATCACCTTGCACCGCGCCGACGGGATTGAGCTTGACCTGACACAGTTACATCCCAACAGTAAAGAGATGCGCGCTGTTCGGGGGGGCGAAATCGGCCTGGTTTTTCAGGAGCCGATGACGTCCTTTAGCCCGGTGCATACGGTTGGCAATCAGCTTGTCGAAGCAGTCCAGCTGCATTGCAGTGTGAATAAACACGAAGCGCGAGAGCGAGCCATTAAGGTCCTCGGTCAGGTGGGTATTCCCAAGCCGGAGCGCCGGATTGACGAATATGCGTTTGAATTGAGCGGCGGCCTGCGGCAGCGCGCCATGATTGCCGTGGCGCTTTCTTGCGACCCCCGGCTGCTCATTGCCGACGAGCCGACGACCGCTCTCGATGTGACCACGCAGGCGCAGATTCTGGACCTGCTGCGCGAGTTGCAGCAACAGCGCGGCATGGCCATCATGCTCATCACGCACAATCTGGGCGTAATCGCGGAAATGGCCGACTACGTGGTGGTGATGTACCTGGGCCGGGTGGTCGAAGAAGGCCCGGTGGATGACCTGTTCCATGCCCCCAAACATCCGTATACCCGGGCGCTTTTGCGCTCAATTCCAAGCATCGAGTCCACCCCGCGCGTCAAATTGCCGACCATCAGCGGTTCTATTCCGCATCCTTATAATCGCCCCTCCGGGTGTCCCTTCTACCCGCGCTGCCCGGATTTTATGGCTGGCGTATGTGACCAGCAGGAACCAGACTGGCTATCAGTGAATGAACGGCAAAAAGTAAGTTGTTTCTTATACCAAAATGGATCATAGACGAATGACGAACGATGCCTGTATGCTTCGTTATTTGTCTGGGGGCCATTATTTGATAAAAGGTAAAATCGAAAGTGGAAGACTCTAACGGCCAAGTGCTACTCGATGTTAAAAACCTGCGCAAGTTCTTTCCGATTCGGAGAGGTTTTTTACAAAAGGTGGTGGGGCACGTCCGCGCAGTAGACGATGTCACCTTTTACATCAATCGGGGCGAAACCCTCTCGTTGGTGGGCGAAAGCGGCTGCGGCAAAACAACCACGGCGCGCTGTATCCTGCGGGCGCTTGACCCGACGGCGGGGCAGATACTCTTTCACGTGGACGGCGACGCGCCCGTGGATGTGGCCGCGCTGCCTGAAAGCAAGGTGCAACCCCTGCGCTCAAAGATGCAGATGATTTTTCAAGACCCCTTTTCTTCGCTCAACCCGCGCATGACCCTGCTCGACATTGTCGGCGAGCCGCTGCTGGTGCATGGCATGACCAACCGCCAGGAACGGATGGATCGAGTGGCCGAGTTGCTGCGCCTGGTGGGACTGCGGTCTGAATACATGCGGCGGTATCCGCACGCTTTTAGCGGCGGGCAACGCCAGCGGATCGGTATCGCACGGGCGCTGGCCCTGAGTCCAAGTTTGATTGTGGCCGATGAGCCGGTTTCGGCGCTCGACGTTTCGGTGCAGGCGCAAATTCTCAACCTGATGCTGGAACTACAGGCGCAACTGGGCCTCACTTATCTATTTGTGGCGCACGACTTGAGCGTGGTTAAACATATTAGCGAGCGAGTGGCCGTGATGTATGTCGGCAGAATCGTCGAGATGGCCGGTACAACACCCCTGTTCAACAACCCTCAACATCCTTATACCGAAGCGCTGCTCTCGTCCGTACCCAAACCGGACCCCCGTCTCCGTTCTGAACGCATTGTACTTAAAGGAGAGGTGGCCGACCCGGCCAACCCACCACCGGGCTGTTACTTCCATCCCCGGTGCGATTATGCCACCGATGTTTGTAAAACCGATACCCCTCACCTGGAAGAAATCGAGCCTAAACATTACGTAGCCTGTCACCACGCTCGAGAGCTGTCCTTGCGGGGCATATTGAAATAATTTGAGCGTCGCTTGATGGCAACTATTCGTATCCCTTTTGAGGATATGCAACAAGAATTCCGGCGAGTGTTGGTCAAGGTTGGTCTTACACCGGACCGGGCCGACTGCTTAGCCGACATTTTTGCCCAAAACAGCCTTGACGGAGTTGCCTCACACGGCTGGAATCGCTTTCCGGCCTTGATCGAGCAGATAGAGCGGGGACATATTAAGATTGAGGCCGACCCAGAATGCGTCGCCGCTTTTGGAGCATGGGAACAATGGGACGGCAAATTGGGGCCGGGGCCGCTGAATGCCCTGGTTGCGACCAACCGGGCGATGGAACTGGCCCAAGAGTACGGTGTTGGGTGTGTGGGGCTACGCAACACCAATCACTGGATGCGGGCCGGCGCGTATGGCCAGGTAGCTGCCGAAGCAGGCTTTGTCCTGTTGTGTTGGACCAACGCCATTGCGGTGATGCCGCCGTATGGCAGCCGCGATATCCGGCTGGGTAATAATCCGCTGGTGTTGGCCGTTCCCCGCCAAGAAGGCCCGGTGGTGCTTGACATGGCCATGACCCAGTTTTCCTTTGGCAAGCTGGAGGTGGCCCGGCGTCGCGGAGAAAAATTGCCCGTTCCCGGGGGTTTTGACGCTGAAGGTCAACTCACGCAGGATGCCGCCGTTATTCTTGAGTCTGGGCGCGCCTTGCCTATCGGTTATTGGAAAGGGTCGGGGCTGGCTCTGCTGTTAGATATGACCGCCGCGTTGATTGCCGGGGGGCAGGCCACCTATCAAATCAGGCAGCGCGAGGCCGAGTTTGGCATCTCTCAAGTATTCATTGCTTTTGACATTAGCCAACCCACTGGGACGGCCTGGGTTGAGCAGGAAGTTCAAAATATCATCGCCGATTTGCATCAGGCCGAACCTGACGCATCCACCGCCGAAGTATTGTTCCCCGGCGAGCGCGTGCTTAGGACCCGCCAGGAAAATTTAACCAACGGAATCCCGGTTGACGAAACCGTATGGCAAGAAATTTTAGAAATGTAAGCCAATTTCTACAGGCCACAACAGCAACGTTAAACTCAACAAGGATACAAATCTACATAAAAATGGAGGGTGACACATGGAGATACGTTATTCACGAGACCCACACAGCTTTACCCGAATGAACACCACTGAAATCAGAGACGAATTTATGGTGGCAAACCTTTTTGCCCCCAACGAAATCAAATTGGTTTACTTGCACGTTGACCGTTTGATTCTTGGATCGGCTGTGCCCGGCCTCAAGCCCCTGACCTTGGAGGCCGGCAAAGAATTGGCCGCCGATTATTTTGCCCAACGACGTGAGACTGGGGTGTTCAATACTGGCGGCGACGGCATGATTACGGTAGATGGCCAGGAATACAAGCTGGGCTATCAGGATATGTTATATATTGGCCGGGGCAGTCGAGAAATAGTATTTTCAAGCGCGGATGCAGAGCAACCGGCCCGTTTTTATCTCATCAGTCTACCGGCGCACCAAAACTATCCCACCACTCGGATCACCAAAAATCAGGCCAACGCCGTTGCCCTGGGCAGTAAAGCCGAGGCCAATGAGCGGATTATTTATCAATATGTTCGCGAAGGTGGCGTGTCGAGCTGCCAACTGGTGATGGGTTTTACCGAGTTGGCCACCGGCAGCGTGTGGAACACGATGCCGGCTCACACCCACGAACGTCGCTCAGAAGTGTATCTGTATTTCAATTTGTCCGGCGATAACGTTGTATTCCACCTGCTGGGCCAGCCCCAGGAAACCCGGCATATAGTGGTTAGAAATGGGCAGGTGGCCATTTCGCCCAGTTGGTCTATTCATGCCGGGGCCGGCACCAGTAATTACTGTTTTGTGTGGGCGATGGGTGGCGAGAATCAGGCCTTTAGCGATATGGACCTGGCTCCAATGGTTGAATTAGGTTAGGATTGAGAAATTGATTGACTTCCCCCGGTCTTTTTGATCCGTAAAGGTAGAAATAACCTATGGCCTCATTAGCGACTCCCCAGGATACAAACCTGGCCCAAACGGTTCTTAAAGCACTTGACATTTTAGAATGTATCGCCTTTGCTGATCATCCCTTATCGGCGGCAAAGGTAGCAAAACTGTGCAACATGTCTCGTCCCACGGCGTATCGGCTCATCTGCACCCTGGCCACCCGTGGCTACGTGGCTCAGGAGGATGACACCCATTATCGTCTTGGCACTCAAGTTTTAACCCTGAGCCAAAACGTGCTGGACTCCCTGGATTTACCTGAGTTAGCCCGGCCCTACTTACGCCATTTGAGCGATATAACCCATGAAACCGTCTATTTATCCATTTTGGATGACGACGAAATTCTCTATATTGGCAAAGCAGAAAGCTCCCAATCTGTACGGACGCATGCCAAGATTGGTTCGCGTAATCTGTTGCATTGTACGGCTATGGGCAAGGCCATCCTGGCTTTTTTACCAATTGAGGAACAAACTCAACTCCTGGAGCGGATAAAACTGACCAGGCTCACCAGTGCGACCATCACCGACAGGGCAGCCCTGGCTAAAGAATTGGCCAAGGTTCGGACCCAAAAATATGCACTCGATAATGAGGAATGCGAGGAAGATATCCGCTGCGTGGGCGCTCCTATCTTTGATCACAACGGGCGGCCTTTTGCCGCCATTAGCGTGTCGGGGCCAGCTTACCGGGTGACTGTCTCCAGAATCAGGGAGCTGTCTTTATTAGTCATTGACACGGCTGACACCATTTCCAGCCGTTTAGGCTACGTACCGTAAAATAACTCTTATTACTGATAAACCGAGGTGTTGACATGACTATTTTAGATTCATTCAAACTTAATGGAAAAGTTGCGTTGGTCACCGGTGCCGGACGCGGTTTGGGCCAGGCGATGGCAATTGGCCTGGCCGAGGCTGGCGCAGACATCGCCGGGTTAGACATCGTCTCTCTTGAAGAAACGCAGGCCCAGGTGGAATCGTTGGGACGACGCTTCTTACCAATAACCTGTAACTTGGGTGACGCTACCGTGGCCGAGTTAAATGAAGTGGCGGGGCAGGTAGTTCAAAAATTGGGACGGCTGGATATTCTGGTCAACAATGCCGGAATCATCCGCCGGGCGCCGGCCTTGGAGTTCAGCGAGGAGTATTGGGACGACGTTATCCAGATCAATCTTAAAGCGCTCTTTTTCCTGTCACAGGCCGCAGGCAACGTGATGGCCCGGCAAGGGAGCGGCAAAATTATCAACGTGGCCTCAATGTTATCATTTCAAGGGGGCATCCTGGTACCGTCATACACTGCCGCCAAAAGCGGTGTGGCCGGTTTAACCCACGCCCTGGCCAACGAGTGGGCCGGTAAGGGCATTAATGTGAACGCGATCGCGCCCGGTTATATGGCCACCGATAACACCGCGCCCTTACGCGCCGACAAGCAGCGAAGCCAATCTATCCTGGAACGAATCCCGGCCGGGAGATGGGGAGACCCGGCAGATTTGAAAGGGTTAGCGGTATTTTTAGCGTCGGCCGCGTCAGATTATATGCACGGTTCCGTTATACCCATTGATGGCGGCTGGTTGGGACGCTAACCGGAGCGCAAAGCCCTAAGTAGTTCTACAATGTCACATTTGAGGATGATCGTTACAGTTATTCAACTGTAACGGGTCATTCACCGAGTTAACTCGGCTTATTATCGGGTTACAGTTTCAAAACTGTAACCATCAGGTGGAAATTCTTCCCTCTGAGGCCCTAATGTGACATTGTCGAAGTAGTCATAATGGCGATCTTGCCGTTTCTAAACACTGGCCATAGCACCTTTTTTGAACAAGCCCTTCAAACGACTGCGCAGTTTGCCGCCCATTCTACGGACCCACGGCAAGCGCAACATCAGGAGTAAGGCTATCACCGCCCCGTAGGCCAGCGGACGCCGGATGTCAGACTTGACCAACCAGACAAAATGGACAATCACCAGCAGGCTGGCCAGATACACCCAACGATGCAGGCGTTTCCAGTTTTTGCCCAATCGCCGCATCCAGCCTTTGGTTGAGGTGACAGCCAACGGCAATAAAATTAGAAAAGCAGAGAAACCAACCAGAACGTAGCGCTTTTCAACAATGGTCAACCAAATCAAGGCCAGGTCAAACCCGTAATCAAGACCCACAAAGATCAAAAAATGCAGGCTGGCATACAAAAAGGCATAAAGTCCAAACAATTTACGTAGCGGCAACACCCAACGCCACCCCAAAAAAGTATTGAGCGGCGTACAGGCCAGGGATAGAGTCAACAGCACCAACGCGTACCAGCCGGTCAGCAAAGTAATATCCTGAATCGGATTGACGCTCAAACGGCCACGCCAGAAATCCCAGGCAGTCAATCCAAGCGGGGCCAGCGCCCCGATATGAACTGCCAACTTAAACCAGTTGACCTTTTGCATTAGTAATTTTTTGCCAGATCCATCCCGGCATAGAGGTGGGCCACCTCGTCGACATAGCCGTTGAACATCAAAGTTTCGCGACGGCCAAACTCGCCGATGCGCCGCTCGGTGGATTGCGACCAGCGCGGGTGGGGCACCTGGGGATTGACATTGGCGTAAAAACCATACTCGTGCGGCGCAGCGGCCATCCACAGAGAAGTTGGCATCTCTTCCACCAGGTCAATCTTGACAATCGACTTGATACTCTTCAACCCATACTTCCACGGCACCACCAACCGCAACGGCGCGCCGTTCTGCGGCAATAGTTCTTTGCCGTACAGGCCGGTTGATAGAATTGTCAGATCAAGCATCGCTTCATCCAACCGCAGCCCTTCCACATAAGGCCATTCATACCAGGCGCTCGTCTGGCCGGGTAATCGCGCCGGGTCATACAGGGTTTCAAAACGAACGTATTTGGCCTTTGACGTCGGCTCCACTTCCTTTAGCAAGCCGGCCAGGGGAAACCCCAACCAGGGAATGAGCATCGACCAGCCTTCCACGCACCGCATCCGATAAATGCGTTCTTCCTGGGTAAACCGGCCCAACAAGTCTTCAATACCAAAGGTTTTGGGGTTGTTGACCAGCCCGCCGACCTCTATCGTCCAGGGCGATGTCTGGAACCCCTCGGCCAGTTTAGCCACCGCTTGTTTATCGATAGAAAACTCGTAGAAATTATTGTAACCAGTGACCGCCTCATAAGTTGTCAAAGAATCACCCAATTCATCGCTGGCCGCCTCGGTTGGACCTGGTTCAGCCGTATGGGGGGTGTCGGCTGCTCCAGATGGGTTGTTACTGATGCCACCTGGAGGGGCCTGCACCCCACAAGCCGCCAATACCGAACCAGCAGCCACCGCGCCAATTCCTTGCATAAATTTCCGCCGCGATAAATAAATATGCTCAGGCGTAATTTCAGAAGAACGAATCTTAACCATAAACAACCTCCTGGGTATTTTCCGATCTTTCTGGCATTGTATCCCCCATTTATTACAATTTGCTTAATGAATGATTAACCTGAGATTAATGAGTGGGGATTCACGCGGCTACATTCCAGAATGGCAAGAGCACCAATTGCCCTGGAAAATTGTCAATGAGGATGGTAAGCAGTATGATAACACCCAAAGAGGTTTTTATGCAGCCAAAGGAACCAAGCGCATTTCTGATTGCCTTACCAATCATTTTTCTACTCATCATCATCGCCCTGGTCATTGTGGCGACTCTCCTGCTCACCAACGTTCTGGGTATGGTCGGCCTGGTTGCCGCAGATACACCAATGCCCCAACGCCGGCCAACCCCTCCCCAGGCCTTGAGCACGCCGGCAGCCCTGGGAATGACGGCGTATCGTAACACGGCCCTGGGTTTTAACCTGGATTACCCGCTAAACTGGCGCAAAAAAGAAACGGCCCTGGCCGTTGTCCTGTCGCCGTCTGCCGAGGGACTTGATTCTGACCATAAAGAGGGAAGCGTTGTTTGGATGGGAATCTCCGCAGTTGATACGCTGGATCATGGGGATATTTTGCGCGATATTCTGGTTGACTTTCCGCCGCCCATCGAGGTAACCCACCAGGAAATCATGCACCTGGCCGCCGCAAGCTGGACATCGGTTCAATTTACTTATGGCGATCCGATGGCGGGAAAGCAGGGCTATGGCCTTGCGGCAGCTACCAACAAAAACGAGGTAGGATATTTTGTGGTAGCGGCGGCCCCGGCAGCCGAGTGGGCCGACTTGCAGCCAATCTTTCAACAGATCATCAACAGCTTCCGTTTTGCCGAAGAGGCCGTTTTGCGCCCCACCGACGCCACCCCTCCGCCCACGCCCACGCCAACCCCAACGCCCGTCATCTACCTTGTGCAATCTGGCGACACGCTTCTGGGAATTGCCCTGGAATTTGGCGTTGACGTCGACACCCTGGCCGCCCGCAACGGGATTGAGGTGCCAGAAAACCTGCGCGCCGGTCAGAAGCTGATTATTCCGGTTAAACGACGATAATTCTTTAGGCTCTTATAGCTTTCACATCGACAAAAGATTGTCGATAAATTGTTGTCTAAACGGCCACACCGAGCAAGAGGAGTAAGGTTCG
>JAFGNV010000199.1 GCA_016926805.1 Anaerolineae bacterium | reverse complement strand
GGGGTCAACACCTGGACCCTGTTTGCCGGGCTGGCCTTGATGTTGTGGGGCCTGTCCCGCATTGCCCGTCCCTTCATTCCCACCGCCCCGGTGCATCCGGGTAAACTGCTTGTTTGGTTCTTCCAGAATATCCGTGTGACCCCCAAAATATAGTGGTGTCACATGGGAAAAATCAGGCAAAAAGAGCATAACCTTCAAGATCAAGGAAAAGGCGTTGAAAGAGATGATCGAGATTAAGCAGGCCATAACAACGACGCTTGAGAACTTTGATCTTGTTGTTGAGGCCCTCCACAAAACCACTGCTGTCTCGATGCAAGAAGTAGTTGGTGATTTCATTCAGATAAGTATCCAAGGTAGTCAAGAAGGGGTCGAAACAGGTCAACTGACTGGTTTCGACTTCTTGACGCCATTTTTTGATAGCTTGGGTGGCCTGGGTTTTGGTCAAATCTTTCTCGAAGATGGCAGTCAGTTGTTCACGGAAGTCATAAGCTGATTTTAAGGAGGGTGCATAAGCAAATAAACGGTCAAGTAACTCGGCCTCTTGGGGCTTCAAATCAGCCCTGTTCTTTCGGTAAGGCCACATGGCCCCTTTGATGGTGTTGTATTCATCTTCGGACAACTCGGTTTTGAGTCGTTTCAATTCTTGTTGGCGTAACTTATCAGCGCAGTTCCGATATTTTGTGGCCACGTGATAGCGATCAACCACAACCACCGCTGATCCCAAGACTTCTTTGACCGCATTGATGTAGGCTTGCCACATATCGGTGCAAACGGTGTGGATGGTGCGTTGCAGTCGGGTGGGCATACGCGCCAGAAAGGCTTTGACGGTTTCTTTTTCCCGGTTGGGCAACACCGCCAACACTTTCACCTGGCCATCCTTGAGCCGAGCCGTGACAATGACCACATAATCACTGCGCCCTTTTTTCAAAGCTATCTCATCCAACCCGACCACCTCAAACCGGTCAAACAGACCCCAATCAACTTGGGTGGCCACATAGCGATTGATGATCCCGACCACGGCTTCGTAACCCAGATTTTCTTTGATGGCCATATCTTGAATGGTGCTATTGACCAACTGCAACAAGACCTGCTCCTCATAGGCTTTGGTATGGCCACTTTTGGAATCATACCAGGATAATTGTTGGGTACTGATTTTTCGATGCTTCTTATCGGAACAAAAGGGACATTCATACCGCTTGGGCCGCAGGCGAATGTACACCTGATGACCCAATATGGGTAGATGGCGCAACGTGATGGCTCGATCATGGCTGTGAAACTTGTTGATTTCTCGACCACATCGATGGCAAGTCGTACTAGCTAACGTACTTTCGACGGTGATGATATAATCGCCTTTTTTGTTCATCTTGATGTCTAACACTTGCACGTCAGGGATATCAAGGGAAATTGATAGTTTGGAAAACATCTGGTAGCTGACCTCTTTTTTGTTTTTGATGGAAGCTATCAGTTTAGCAGATTTTGTTTTATTTGTGAATACCACTACATCTTGTAGGTCGCACGGATACTACCAAAGAACCCTCAATGATATTGAGCAAATCGAAAAGGCATTGGATAGCCTGGAAACTCAACGTAACATTTTATCCAGACAGCTTGACGAGCAGGTATTGACCGAGCAACAGGTTTTGGACATAAAAGCATTTGCTGCCAAGATCACTGAAGACTTAGAGATTTTTGAAGACGATTTCGAAGGCCGTCGTCGTTTGATAGAGATGTTAGATGTCAGAGTGACATTAAACGTTGAAGATGGTCAGAAAGTTGCTTACGCTCAATGTCGTCTGGGAGAAAAACGTTTGTCGGTTATACCTAATACTACGATTGGTTTTGGTACTGCCATAAGGCCAGGTGATGGGGGTGTTGTTGGGCATATTCAATGCTTTCTGGATAGGCTTGGGGAAACCGGCTGACTTTTAGGTCAAAAGGGAGGCCGCGCAGGTAAAAATCAATGGTGTGGTGCTTGCGGTTTTCTTCGGGTTGAACATCGGGGTGGGCCAGAAATATCTGTAGAATTTGATCGTGGGTATGCTGATTGTACCAGCGCCGCACGGCGTAGGCTTCAAAGGCTTTTACCTCCAGCCCTTCGGCCTGGGCCTTGGCCCGCGCCTGGCGTTGAACTCCCCGCAGGGTTTTGACGCGGTAGATAAAGTTGCTCAGCCGGTCCCAATGATTCTCCTGAACGCGCCCCCAGCGAGGTAATTCGGGCAGTTTGCCGAGTTCGTGACGGATGAGGTTGAAATGGTCATGGGCCACGGTTTATGTTTCCCGGTTTGAAAAACACTATAATGTATTCGTGTTTGAAGATGTAGTAACCTCCGGCCAGGGCGCGATACCGCCACAAATTGGCCGTTTTGCCTTTACCCTTCTCATTACCCTCGATGTTTTTTACAATGATGGCCTTGGTTTTGAAACCGGCCCGGTTCATTCGTTCCATACACCAAAAACCCAGGGGAACCAGTTCGCCGTTGTCATATTTGTCGCCAATAACGAGGGCCGCAAACCGGCCCGGCGCCAACAGGTTATAGCCGTTTTGGGCAACCATTTCAAAACTATCCAGAAAGGCGTTGGTGCTGGCGGCATTGGAGAGGTCGGCGGGATGGTTGGAAAATTTGATAATGTCGTCGTAGGGGGGATGTAAGATGAGTAGATGAGCCGCCTCGGCTTGCATGCTGCGCAGGGTATGGGCAATCCGGCGCATAGTTTCAGACGCCGTACTGTCTCCCTGGATGAGGTGAATGCGGGAGTCGAGTAAATCCGGGCTGATTTTGCGGCGCACGTATTCCAGCAGGTCAGATTTTAATTCCACGCCAATACAGCGGCGTTCCAGGCGCACCGCCTCGATGGCCGTGGTGCCGGCGCCCAAAAACAAGTCCAACACAATCTCGTCTTTTTTTGTGTAGCGGGTGAGGATTTGGGTGGCAATTTGCGGGATATAGTTGCCGTGATAGTCAAGCTGGTGTCCTTCGCCGCTGGCCCGGTTTGGAAACAGCCACAGGCTGTCGGTGAGGATGTCGTCATAATCACGCCAGCAATTAAGGTCAATATCGCTCCAGGGCTTATGTTTGGAAGATTTTGGGGAGGTGGCCATAGTAAGGGCATTATAGTGCAAGAAGATGAGGAGCAAAAGTTTTAGACGGTAAAATGGCTCATTTTCCACCCCTGACTATTCGCCTAATTTTTAGGGTAGATATTTTAGCAATAATGCGGTAAAATGTATACACAAAATCTGGGTATTGATTATCGTTGCCCCGGCTCAACTGGAGAGATGATGAGCCAACCTGCTCCACCCTCTATCCAACCAACCTCAACATTTTTGAAACGCCTCCAGCGTTCCCGGCGATACCTGACCGGGCTATTGCTGGCGCTATTGTTGGCCACTCTCTTGACCCTTGGCGCTGGCCTACTTTTTCTTTTTTATCCTCTTCAGGGGCAGTTCTGGTTATATGTGGGGATTGGGGCCTTGCTGTCAGGCGGCCTGATCTTGGGCACAATCCTCTACTTCCTGCGACGGCAGATTATTCAGCCGCTAACTCAACTCCTCCCATCTCAGGTCGATCTGCAACGTTCTGACCACGCTCCGCCGAGTCAGGACTCTGAGCCGGCTGCGGTGCAGGGTCAGGCATCTTTGGTTCGCCAACCAGGGGTAAAAGGCGAGTCTGGCCAACCGGCCCGGCTTGATGATTCGACCCGGTTCGAAGACCCGGCCCGGTTCGAAGACCCGGCCCGGTTCGAAGACCCGGCTTACTACCGTCGCCTGGTAGAATCCTCGCCGGATGGGATTATCGTTCATGGCGAAGACAACATCATCTTTATCAATGCGGCCGGCGCTAAACTCCTGAAAGCCGGGCCAGAAGAACTCATCGGCCGGTCGATGAGAAATTTTGTGCCCCCGGCTGATTGGCCCGTGGTGCAGAAGCGTATCCGGCGAATACAGAAGGATGGAAAAGGAACGCCGCTGGTTGAAGAAAAATTGATCCGGCTTGATGGTATTGCCGTTGAGGTAGAAGTAGCCCGTTTCCCCTTTGTTTTTCAGGGTAGTCCGGCCGTGGAATGGGTGATTCACGATATTACCGACCGCAAGCGGACCCAGGCAGAAATTATCCAGCGTAACCGCGAATTGACCATCTTGCAGTCTACGGGGGCGGCCATCACTTCCAGTTTGGATCTTCGATATGTGTTGGATACCGTGGCCCAAGAAATGACAAAGTTGTTTGAAGTTGAAAGTTGTGCTATCTTTGAGTGGAATCAGGCCGAAGATGCCATAACGATGGTGGCCAGGTATGGTTCTAAGGGGTGGTGGGACCCCAAATCGCCCGCTCAAGTGCGCCGCTTGGCCGATTCTCCCCTGACCCAATGGACCCTGGACCAGCAAATACCCCAGCAGATGACCCTTGGTCAAACCAATATTGACCCGGCTGAATTTGCCTACATGAAAACGGGCAACGTCAAAACCCGCATGCTGCTGCCGATGGTTTTTCAACAGCAGTTGGTGGGTCTGGTTGAATTGGAAGATACGCGGGTTGAGCGCAGTTTTACTTATCAAGAAATTTCGCTAGCCAAACTGCTGGGTAATCAGGCGGCCAGCGCCATTGAAAACGCCCGCCTGTTTGAGCAAGCCCAACAGGAAATCAGCGAACGTAAACGGGCTGAGGCTTCTCTGGAGGAGGAACGCGCTTTGCTGGCGCAGCGGGTGGCCGACCGTACTGCCGAGTTGAGTAGAGCCAATGCGGAACTGGCGCGGGCTGCTCGGCTTAAGGATGAATTTTTGGCCAACATGAGCCACGAGCTGCGCACCCCTCTGAACGGCATCCTCGGCTCATCCGAAATTTTGCAGACCGGCACCTTTGGCGAGATCAATGAACGGCAGTTAAAATATTTGCGCAACATCGAGGAAAGTGGCCGCCATTTACTTTCGCTCATTACCGACATTTTGGATCTGGCCAAGAGCGAAGCGGGTAGATTGGAATTGGACATCCGGCCGGTTTCGGTGGCGGAGGTTTGCGAGTCCAGTTTGCGCTTAACCAAACAGTTGGCTCACAAAAAACGACTAAAGGTATCACAAACCATTGATCAATCGGTAACCAGGCTGTTGGCGGATGAGCGTCGTCTGAAGCAGATTTTGGTCAATCTATTGAGCAATGCCATCAAATTTACGCCGGAAGGTGGGGAGATTGGCTTAGAAGTTAACGGCGATAAAGCTGAAGAGGTGGCCCGTTTTACCGTTTGGGATAATGGCATTGGCATTGCCCCGGAAGATTTGAAGTGGTTGTTCCGGCCGTTTGTGCAGGTGGATAGTAAACTGTCCCGGCAATACGAAGGCTCTGGATTGGGGTTGTCGCTGGTATCGCGCTTTGTTGAACTGCATGGCGGCAGTGTGGCGGTGGAGAGCGAGGTGGACCGGGGCAGCCGTTTTACTGTTTCCCTGCCCTGGCCGCAAGCAGATGGTGGCCAAGAGGCGGAAAAGAACGGGAAAATCGAGGAAAGGCAAGTCTCCCTGCCAGCGCTTCAGGCGGCGGCTGAGGAAAACCATTGGCTGATTTTGCTGGCCGAGGACAATGAGGATAACATTAATACCTTCCTGGATTATTTGCGGATTTACGGGTATCGAGTTATTGTAGCCCGGAATGGCGAGGAAGCTATCGAACGAGTGCGGGAAGAAAAACCTGACCTCATTTTGATGGACGTTCAGATGCCGGGCATGGACGGGCTGGAAGCGACCCGGCGCCTGCGGACCGATCCCAAACTGGATAAAGTGCCCATTATCGCCCTCACGGCTTTGGCCATGCCCGGCGACCGCGAGCGATGTTTGGAAGCAGGCGCAAGCGACTATTTGAGCAAACCCGTGAGCTTAAAAAAATTGGTTGAAACTATTGCAACCCGGTTGTCCTGAGTTGATTCAAAAGAGGATCACATGGAAAAATGCGACGGCTCTGTTTTGGTGGTCGATGACGAACCCATTGTCCGTGAAATGATGGAGGGTTTCCTGGCGCCAGTAGGTTATGACGTTATTTGTGTCGAAAGCGGGCCAGAAGCCCTGGAGCAGATTGGAAACGTGAATCCGGATGTCATCTTGCTTGATGTGATGATGCCCGACATGAGCGGCTTTGAACTGTGTGAGCGCCTTAAGGCCGATAAACGCTGGCAGCATATTCCCATCATCCTGGTGACCGCCCTCAGCAGCAAGGATGACCTGGTGCGTGGCTTTGATGCCGGCGCCGATGATTTTTTGAACAAACCGGTAGATAGCGTTGAGTTGCGGGCGCGGGTCCGTTCCCTGTTGCGGGTCAAAAAACAGTATGATGAGCTAGAATCCACCCTGCGCCTGCGCGAAGACCTGACTCACATGATTGTGCACGATATCAGAACCCCTTTAACCGCTATCCTGGGTTATAGCGAATTGCTGCTGGTCAGAAACACCCTCTCTGCTGCAGATGCTGAGGATGTTAGTAGCATCCAACAACAGGCTTATCGTTTGAATGAATTTTTGAACGATATGTTGATTTTGGCCAAATTGGAAGCGGAGAAGCTCATCCTGAATCGCTCGATGGTGAATATGAACGAGTTGGTCCAACAGATCAAGACCAATTACGACGTAGTGGCGCAGTCAAAGCGGATCAGTTTTGTGGCTGATTTGTCGCCGGAAAGCCAACTCGTGCTGCTCGACGCCAATCTATTCCAGAGGGTGTTGGAAAACCTGATCTCAAATGCGCTAAAATTTTCACCATCGGAGAGTATGGTTGCGCTGCAAGTTAGCTATCCCCAGGCCCGAACTCTGTTCTCTTCGTCTGTACCCCGGGTTCGGATAAAAATCATGGATCAAGGACCTGGTATTACCGAAGAGTATCGTAATCGGATATTTGATAAATATGAAATTGTAAGAATGGACGAAGGCCGGGACCCGCAAATTGGTCTGGGCCTGGCTTTCTGCAAAATGGTCATCGAGGCGCACGGCGGGCGGATTTTTGTAGAACCAAACCAGCCAACCGGCTCCATCTTTATTGTGGAAATTTAAGACGCATTGCCACGGGGCTGTCCCAATTTTTTGGTCATAGGGTAGGGACAGGACATTGTCCTGTCCCTACTGCCAAAATTTTGGAACGCACCCTATTGCCACCAGGTGGTTGACCTCATTATGAATGAGGAGGAGTGTCGTGCCAACCAAAGTATTGGTCATTGATGATGATGTCCTTCTGACCAATATGCTCAAAGAAACCTTGACCCGGGAGTCATTCCAGGTGTTTGTGGCGAATTCGGGCGAAGAGGGGGTCAGGCTGGTCCATCAGTTGGAACCTGATGTGATTGTGTTAGACCTGATGATGCCCGAGATGAGTGGCTGGGATGCATGTCGGGCCATTCGCTCCTTTAGCCAGACGCCGATCCTGGTGCTTTCGGCTGTAGTTGACACGGAGCGGGTGATGCAAGTTCTGGATGAAGGGGCCGACGATTATATGGTCAAGCCGACAACCACCAGTGTGTTGGCCTCCCGGCTCCGCCGGCTTACGGCCCAAACTCGCCTTGCCAAAACCGATTACCAACCCCCAAACGACAATTGAGCCGTTTTGACGGCAAAACCACCCCGATTGATCCTGCCGCCCACCCCGTTCCCCGCCAAAATTTCATAGGAGATAAGGACTAGTTCTGGGGAGGTAGATTCAAACCTAAAACAAACTATTCTGTGTTATAATAGAATGGCCTAAAAAGCGGTCTGAAAAATGTCGTTTCCGTAGCTCCGCATCCCTGTGCGGAGCGGGCGGTATAGGAATGCCGCCCTACCTGGATTTGGATCTACTGAGACTCGTAGGATCACAACGCAAACGCCGGATCATGTTTAATCAAGTTATCATCGTCCAGGCCGATTCAACATCGGCCCAATTTTTAGCAGACTTCTTTGAAGAACGGGGAGATCAGGTTTGGTGTGCGGCCACTCCCCTGGAGATGCCTTCGGTTTTGGAGCAAAACCGGCCCGCGTTATGGGTGGTGGATTTGCAGTTGGTGGACGATGGTTGGCAGGAGATGCTGCATCAAACCCGGCGGCAATACCCCGACACGAAGATTCTCTTTACGGCCAATGATTCCGATTCTCGGCCAGAATTCTACCTGGAAAATAATGATGGTCCGGCTGTTGTTTTAACCCCCCCCTTTAGCCGGGCCAACATTCAGCAGGCCCTGGATGCATTAACCAAAAATACCAAAATTCTCCCCGCTGAGCCGTCTTCCCGGCCCGGTTTGCCCAGAGTGCGGGTGCCGGTTCGGATGAAAATTACCCTGCCTTACATTGTGTTGGCCCTGCTGCTGGCCATGGCCGCGGCGTACGTGGTCAATCGGGTGGTGTTAGATTCCATTGAAGAACGGTTTACCAACCAACTGATCGAGGCGGGCAAGCTGGCGAATGATTGGATGGTTCAGGAAGAGGATCGTTTGTTGGAAACGTTGCGGTTGGTGGCCTATACCGAGGGCGTCCCGGAAGCTGTGGCGGCCGGCAACGCCGAACAGTTGCGAGAATTGACCCTACCTCTGGCTATTAATTATCAAGAAGAGGCCATTGAAATTTTGAACGACCAGGGAGTCGGCGTGCTGTCCTTGCGGCATCGCCCGGGGGGGAATATCGAAGAATACACCTTTTTGCGGGGTGAGACTCGCTTTGTCAATTGGCAATTTGTCCAGGAGGCATTAACCGGGCAGGTTAACCAGGGCCGCGATAAGTACGCCGGGCTGGTTCGGCTTCTTGAGGATGATTATTTATACGTGGCCGGGCCAATTCTGGATAATAACGGCCAGCGGGTTGGCGTGGTGATGGTGGGCAAATCCTTAAGCACCCTGGCCCGCCAGATTCGGCAGAATACGCTGGCCCATACCACCCTCTATGATTTGCAGGGGCGCCCTATGGCCTCGACCTTTTTAGGTGAAGTGGATAGTCATTCTTTGGCTGCGGACGATGTTGGCAATGTTTTGGCGCAGCAGGATGAGGCCAGCCTCATCCGCCCCCTGACCATCGCCAGTATTAACTACAGCGAGATTTTGGGGCCGTGGGAAGTGGGTGAGTTTTTGCATCCGCTCGATCTGACCCGGACCAATAACGACCAGGGCATCATTGGGGCCTCTCTGGCCGAAACATTCCTGGTCAATCCCAGCCGGATTACCCGTTTGCAAATATTCGCCATTACCACGGTGGCGTTTCTGTTGGTCATTGTGATGGGGGTTTTCCTGGCCAATCGTATCACCCGGCCCCTCCTGCGGGTGGTCGATGCTTCGGCAGAGGTGGCCGAGGGCAACCTGGATATCCAGGTAGAAGCCAGTGGCAATGATGAAGTTGCCGTTTTGGCCCACTCCTTTAACCAGATGGTGTCGGGGTTGCGGGAAGGCTCGCTTTACCGTGATTTGCTGGGCCGGACGGTGTCGACAGAGGTGCGCGAGGAATTGCGCAAGGGATTTGCCTCCGGCGAGGTACGCCTGGAGGGACAGGAGGCCCTGGCCACGGTTCTGGTGAGCAACATTCACGGTTTTACCACCCTTTCCGAAAGCGAAGACCCGACCAGGGTTTTGAGCTGGTTAAATGAATATTTTGACAAAATGATTCCCATCATTGTGAACTACGGCGGCGTGGTCAGTAATTTTGAGGGGGATGCCGTGATGGTCTTTTTTGGCGTTTTGCCTCGCCTCCTGCCGCCCCAGGAAAGCGCTTACCGGGCCTGCCAGTCCGCCTTGGCGATGCTGGCCGCGATTGAACAGCTCAACCGCCGCCGGACGGAGCGGGGCGAACCAGCCTTTAGCGTGGGGATTGGTCTTAACACCGGCCCGGTAACGGCGGGAGCTTTGGGCAGCACCGACCGGCTGCATTACACCATCATTGGCGATACGGTGAATACCACCATTCGTCTGGAAAGTATCACCCAGCAATTGGGTCAAAAAAGCACGGCCGTGGTCAGCCAGCACACCTTATTTGCCCTGCGCGAGCAACGGCGCGATTTTAACCTGGAATCGCTGGGGGCGCATACCATCAAAGGCAAAACTGAGCAATTACTGGTGTTCCATCTACAGCCGGCCCAAACCGGCAGCCAGGAGGCGGCATGATCGCCCAGGTAGATGGGATGCCGCGCCTGGAACGCCGCCGCTGGGCCAGCGTTTTGGTTTTGCTTTTTTTAATTGGCGTGTTATGCCTGGGCGGAATGTTGTTGGCTCAGACCATGACCAGCGCCCGCCTGGCCAGGTTCATCCCGGTCAATTTACACTCCAAGCTGGAAGCCGATTACCAGGTTAATCCCAATCCTCCCCGCCTTGCCCGCGTTGGCTGGGGTCTCATCTGGGATACTATTTTTGACCACGAACGGAACCCGGCGAATCTTCCGGCCCGGCAGGCGACCCTGTTGAATAGCCTGCAAACGCCAATCCCCCTGGCCACGCCGCAGGTTTGCCAGGGAACGCACCTTATTTATGCGGCGCAGGATACCTGGGTCGATTCGGCCAATCCGGCGATGAATTATGGGGCTGACCCGATTCTCCAGCTTGGGCGTAACCGGGACCAACTCAAACGCATCCTGCTCTATTTTCCCCTTGATAAAGACATATTTCTTGGCGCCTTCATTTACAGCGCGCGTTTAGAAATGAACGTGGCCGGCGGAGCGGGAATCGACCCGCCGGAGCTTTACTTTTCTAATTTGGTCGAGCCGTTTCAGGAAACCACGCTAACCTGGTCCAATCAGCCGGAAGGCCAGTTCGCTTACCGTCCTTTCCCGGTTACCAGGGCCGATGTCCACGCCTGGGACGTAACCGACATGGTGCAACTGTGGCTGCTGGAACGTTATCCCAATCATGGCCTGGTTTTGGAGGCGCAGGCGGCCCAAGATTTTTCCCGGTTCTATTACAGCCGGGAGACCGACCAGCAGACCCCTGGCGTCAATACCCTCAACCGGGTGAGTCCGCGCCTGCTGATTGATTGTGGCGGTCTGCCGCCGCAGCCGGTGGCCATGGCCGGTACGCCGTCGCCGACCCCAACGAACATTCCCTCCCTTGAGTTGAGCCAGACGCCCCCGCCTTTGGCCACAACTACTCCCCCGGCTCCACCCCCGTCACTCTCGCCCACGGCGCTCCCCCCCACGCCCATTTTACCTCTGGCTACCGCCACGCCGACTTCACCGTCACCCGCGCCGCCGGCTACAGAGGTTTCGCCCTCACCAACCTCGCCGCCGCCAACCGACGAACCCCGGCCAACAGATGAACCCGACCCAACCTCAACCCCAACTCCGATTCCCCCCCGTGTTGATCTGGTGCTGGGCAAAACCGACTCGCCCGATCCGGTTTCGGTGGGCAACAATTTAACCTATGTGCTCAATGTCACCAATAACGGCCCGTCCAATGCCACCGGCGTTGCTGTGGCTGATACCCTGCCCGCCGGGGTGACGCTGGTTTCCACAACGCCCAGCCAGGGAAGTTGTATGGGCGTTAGCTGTAATCTCGGTTCAATTGCCAGTGGCGCCAGCGCGTCCGTGACCATTGTTGTCACCGTGGGGAGTGAGGCCCCGGCCAATCTAACCAACACCGCCACCGTGTCAGCCGATCAAACCGATCCCAACCCGGGCAACAACACGGCCACCACCAGCACCACGGTCAACGTGCAGACCGATTTGAGTATCACCAAAACCGACAATCCCGACCCGGTGGTTGCCGGACAACCGCTGACGTACACCCTGACCATTGTCAACAACGGCCCATCCAACGCCACCGGCGTAACCGTCAGCGATACGCTCCCGCCGGGCGTGACCTTCAGTTCGGCCCCCGGTTGCAGCGAGGCCGCCGGCACGGTGACCTGTAACATCGGCAATCTCGCGGCGAGCAGCAGCGTCCAGCGCACGATTGTGGTGATGGTTGGCCTGGCCGCGGCCAGCCCCTTGACCAACCAGGCCACGGTGACCGGCAACGAGGCCGATCCGAACAACGCCAACAATTCGGCCAGCATTACCACCGATGTAACTTATCCTGCCGTCGACCTGGCCATTGCCAAATCGGTTGATAATTCCACCCCCGACGAAGGTGAGGTGGTGGTTTATACTCTCACCGCCAGCAACGCCGGGCCTGATACCGCCACCAACGTTGTGGTGACGGACGTGTTGCCCGCTGGGGTTACCTATGTTGCCGATGACGGCGGCGGGGCCTACAACAGCGGCAGCGGGGTGTGGACGGTGGGAACCCTGACCAACGGCGCCAACGCCGCCCTGGCGATAACGGCCACGGTGAACAGCGGCACGCTCAACACCACCATTGTCAACACCGCGGTCATCACCACCGCCGATCAGGTTGACTCGAACCCCGGCAACAACACCGCCAGTGTAACCCTCACCGTCTTGCCCAGTCTCTCCATTGTTGGTAGTATCCTGCCCGAAGGTGATAGTGGCCCCACTACGTTTGTCTTCACCGTAACCCTTTCGACAGTGTCCGGTCAGCCGGTGACCGTGAACTATGCCACCGCCGACGGGACGGCCACCCTGGCCGATAATGATTACGTGTCTCTCAGCGGCCCGCTCACGTTTCCGGCGGGAACCACGATTCAGACAATTACCGTCCAGGTCAATGGCGATACGACGGATGAAAGCGACGAAACTTTCTTGGTTAATCTGAGCGGCCCCAGCAATGCCACCCTCAGCGATAGCCAGGGAACCGGCCTTATTATTAATGATGACTCGTCGTGCAGTTCAACCGTTACCTTCGTTGCCGGCGAAGACACATGGTTTATGGTGTCTGCGCCCAACACTAACCAGGAGGGCGATAGCAATCTTAAAGTTCACCCCGACACATCTCAAGGAATGCACTCCGTCATGCGTTACGATTTGAGTTCTATTTCCTCCGGCGCAACGCTATGTTCGGCCACCCTTTTGCTGTACGAGAAGGACCGCAACACCGACCAGACAATTTATATCCATCGCCTGACAACAAACTGGTCGGCGGCAACGGCAACCTGGAATAGCCCCTGGACGAGTCCCGGCGGTGATTACGTTTCGCCTGAGGCGGCCAGTTTTACCCCCGATGTAGACGGAGACATCAAATCGGTGGATATTACTTCGCTGGCCCAGTACTGGGTTGATAATCCTGGGTCTAACTTTGGGCTATTGCTGCGCTCAAGTACCACTGGCGACAACGGCGATGTTCAATTTAAGAGTCTCGAAGATGGGACCGATCCACCCCGTTTGATTGTGCAATACTGATCGGACGATCGGGGCCGTTTGCCTTATTCCAGGTTGATACTTTCCAGTTCTACAAAATCATCTACCGGCGCGCCATTCTCCAGCACCGGCAATCGTTCCAGGGTTTGCCAATAGTAAACGCCCATCTGCAAGCGGTATGTTCCCGGCGGCAGGTCGGGCGGCAGGGTGAGGCCGTGCCGGTCGCGCAATTCTTCGCCGGGCTGCCAGGTGCTGGTCGGCAGCGATACTTCCTCCCCCGGGCTGCCATCGTGTTGAGCCACCAATTGGCCGTCCGGCCCCACAACGTGCACAAAAATGGTGTAATCCAGCGGCATGGGGGCCAGCGCCCGCCAATAGAGGGTAACGGCCAAATCCGGGCCGGTTTGGGCCACGTCGTAACCGCGTAGTTGCATCTGATTCCCAAAGTTGGCCTCGCGAGCGTGGGTTGGCGGCAAATCTGCCTCGGAGGGAACAATTGGCCGCCAATACCGGCCTTGCCGTTCAAAGGTGGCCAGCCGCACCCAGGTATTGGCCTCAAAACGGCGCAGGGGTTGCGGCGCATCAATGGTTTGCACGCGTAGCCGCTGACTCCAATCGCGCCAGTCAGAACCGGCCAGCACGCCCCCGCCCAGGCTCCACCGCTCGCCCACGGCCCAGGGAATGGTCTCGCTTGCCACAATTTCGCCGGGTTGCCACATGCGGGGCGGATACCAGAGTTGGGTAATGAGCGGGCGTTGTGCGGTATCTTCAATAATTTCTCCCCTGGCGTTCACAAAAAAAGGATAGAGCCGCAGGTCGTGCTCAATGGGTTTGAGGGCCTGCCAGTAAAGCCGCACCCACGTTTCCTCCCGGCGGCGGGGGTTGCTGCGCAGGTCAAAACCCAGCAGGCGGATTTCGTCGCCAAAGTCAACCCTGAGCGGATATTGGGGTTGGGCCGCAGGCGCGCGGGCAAAATCGTAAAAAGCGTCGGGCAGGGTGGTGTTGGTCAGACCGCGTTGCAGGAGCAGGTAGCCGTCGGCGGCGTCCAGAATGCCGTACTCGCCAGAGCGCAGCAACTCTTGAATCAACGTGCGCAGGTCAAAGGGGTGCAGCGGCCAGGCGCTGGCCGACACGTCAAACCACACGTATTCCGCCTCGTTGATGTCGGGCACGTGGTAGGCTATGAGCCGCCGGCTGACGTGGGGGTAGAGGGTGTTTTGGCTGGCAACGCTGGCGTCGGGCGGAATCTGGGCCATGAACCGTTCGGCCAGCCGGTGGTGCGGCGTAATCTCCCAGGTCGGCCCGTTGAGCGCCAGCGGCGAAAATCCGTAAAACAGGTGCCAGCCGCCTGCCGCCAGCAGCAGGATCAGGCTCAGGCCACGGGTAAGCCAGGGTTGAGCCTGGGGCCATCGGTAAGCTACACCCCGGTGCGCATAGTAAAAGCCGTAAAGGGTGGCCCAGGCCAGCCAGGGCGCGATGTCGGCGCCGTAGTGGCCGCCAAAGGCGTCGTGCATTGTGGGGTTGGCGCTGAGCAGATTGATGGCAAAGGAGGGCGCGCCAATAAGCAGCACAGGCAAGCCCAACAGCGGCAAATAGGCAAAAGGGGTGAACACGTTAATAAGATAGCGTAACTTGGCCGGTTGCCACAGGTCATTAAGCACAATGTCGGGCCGGGTCAGGGCCGTGGCGATAATTTTCGTGGGCGAGTCTCCCAGGTCGGCATAGTAGCTGATAAAGAGATGGTCGGCGGTGACGCTGTTGGCCGGGATTACCCAGTACATCACCATAAAAAAGTACGACAGGGCCAGACCAATGGTGACCAGCCCCAGTCGCCAGTTCCGGTAAGCAATCAGGGCAAACCCGCCCAAAAAGGCCACTTGCAGCGGCAGTTGTTCTTTGCTCAGCATGGCCAGAATAGCAAAAAAGAGAAACCAGCCCGATTTGCGCTTGACCAGCAAGTAAAAAGCGGCCATAAAAAAGCCGACGGCCAGCACCGGCGGGTGAAAGTCCCAGAGGGTGGCAATTTCCAGGGTGGGGAACAGCAGGTAAGCCAGCAGCAAACTGAAAGCGGCCAAATTACTGGCCAGTTTCTCCCGGGCCAGCCAGAACAGGGGCAAACCGCCCAGGCCAATCGACGCTGCCTGTAAAAAGAGCAGCGTTTCCGGGCCGTTGTGAATGAGATAAAAGGGCGCGATCAGAATCAGAATAAACGAGGCGTGGTTGGATAGATGCAGCAATGGCTGGCCGGTGGTGGTGTAAAAGAGAAGGCGGCCGTGGAGCGTATTCCAGGTGACCTGGTCGTAAACCCCCAGGTCAAAACCGGTGGAGTTAAAGCTGGCGTGGCGCAACACCGCCAGCCAGGTAAAGGTGACGATATAAAGCAGAACCAATCCCCCGGCCAGCAGGTGCGGCCAGAGCGACAGCCAATTTATTGAGCGTTGGTGACAGCCCACTTTTTCTTTCTCCGGTCAGAATTTTGAGGGGGAATTATAACACAGGCGGAATGAAAATTGTGAATTATGAATTGTGAATGGGTTGAGAGCGATTCATTCGCCATTAGCTATGCAAAACTCACAATTGATGATCGTTACCGTTATTCAACGGTAACGGGCCATTGGCCGAGTTAACTCGGCTGGGGAGTTAACTCGGCTTATTATCGGGTTGGCTCATGTCAAGTGCAAGTGCAAATATCCAAACGCAAACAGGAAATATTGGCGCAGTTGCCCTCACCCTCACCCCTGCCCCTCTCCCTGTGGGCGAGGGGAAAAGCTGCTCGCTTTCCCAGGGGCGAGGGGAAAAGCTGCTCCCTCTCCCTGTGGGAGAGGGTTGGGGTGAGGGCTAGATTACGTCTGCACTTGTTCTAAACATGAG
>JAFGNV010000198.1 GCA_016926805.1 Anaerolineae bacterium | reverse complement strand
GTTACGCGCCACGCTCAACCATGCGTAATCGGGTTACGAACTGGTTACGAAAATCGTAACCGAAAAATTTTTGAGTCTTACCCTCTAGCATAGGATGGGAACAGGCATAAAAAATGGTGGGCAGGAATGTTTACAACTATAGCAAAGCCCTCCGCGGATGGAGGGCTTTGGGCAGAGACAGGTCTCGTATGGATAAATTTTGTGGGCGGCGGGTTCTTCCCGAACCCTCTAACACAACCCAACTTAGTTTGTTTAGGTTTGACCCCGTCTCGCTATATTTAAATTATACCAAAAACCGGATTGCAATACAACCCCAGTTTTTGGGGACTCTAAATGTTTGGTAGTGGTTCAATTGTAAGTGATGAGATGTTTTTATTTTGCCCCCACCCCTGACCCCTCCCCCAATTTGGGGGAGGGGGAAAAAGGGGGGATGGGCAAAAGTAGGGTCGTATCACTTACAATGTGACCACCACCTAAAAAAGATTGGGCCAGTTTGTTTAACGACTCACGGTCGAAATTTATTGAGCTGCCGGACTTTGGCCAATCGTTCTTCTGCCTGGGCATGGTTGACATCGAGGGCGTGCAAACCACCAAACCCTTCGATGACAAAAGAGGCCGAGACGGTGCCATAAAAGATGGCTTCTAATGGATCGCCGGTTTTGAGATAACCTACGGAAAAACCGCCACAAAACGAGTCACCCGCGCCGGTCAGGTCGTTCACCTCAACCGGATAAGGAGCAATCTGGTAGAGGAGATTATGATTGCGGTTGTATAGAGTTGCGCCGTGATCGCCCTGTTTGACCACCACGATTTTGGGGCCTCGGGCCGCAATTTCACGGCAAAATGTTCTGATATGATAACCCGGCATCAGACCTTCGGCTTCAACTTCGCTGGGCATAAAAGCGTCGACGCGGCTGAGGAGTTTGAGGAGTTCCGGGTCATCCAGGTTGCCGTTGAGAGGATGGGGCGAAATGTCAACCGAAACAAAAATATCGGGTTTGTCCTGCAAATAATCAATCCAGGCCAGCAGGGTTTCCAGCCGCATGGGGCAGAGGTGGATGGCGTCAATGTTCCACAGATGAGGGGGCAATTCCTGAGGCAGGGGCGAATTACGCAAGTGTACCCGGCGGGCAGCGTCGCTGTAGGCGGCGGCTTCCGCAGCTGTAAGAGGCGTGCTACTGAAGGGATCGGGAGTTCGCAGCACCACTTCGGTATTGCGCGAGAAGTATTGCCGGTAGCCGCTGCTCTCGTAAATTATCCAGGCTCGTAGCGTTTCGTGATCTTTTTTGATTAATCCGGCGGTGTTAATGGCGCTTTGACGCAGTGTGTCGGTGTAATCCGGGGGCCAATCGTAACCCACCACGGCCACAATTCCCACCTGGTTAGACCAGATATTGGCTCCCACCGCCGCGTAGAGCGCATTGCCGCCAGGATTAGCCATGCTGGTGCGACCATCGGCATAGACGGTATCGTTGAGGGCCAACGACCCCACACAGAGATGTTTTGTCGCCACCGAAACCTCCATCAATCTTTTAAGAGAATAGCATAGGTCAGAAAAGGTGTCAATGCGGCTCGCTTGTTCGCAAACTCGGCCAATTCAGGCCTCAAAGATACTTGAGACCTTTGCGGTCTTCATCCCCCAGTGAGGTCAGTAACTCCATGATCTGTTTGGGGATAGGGGTCAAAGGCATCATTCCTTTTTGCCTCCCTCCTTGAGGTAGGTTATAATAGTTGCGTTAATGCTTATGTAGCCTTCCAGATATTTAATCAGTCTCTATAGATTCAATACTCTCCGTTGTATTTGTAGACCCCAACTTATTGAACTTGCGATTTATCAATTTCTTTAAGAAAGGGGGTGGGGTGCAGAGATCAGAGTGGATTTCTCATAAACAATTGGTAAATTCAGGAAAAGGTTGTTACCTTATGCTGAGGTTATCTTGCCGCAACCTTTTCAAGTTGGATGCACCTTGTGTTTTAAAATTCATCACATTTTAGAAAGGGAAAAGGAGTTTTTCCAAATGAGGAGATTAATTGGTTCATTGTTACTGTTGGTTTTGTTGCTTACCTTGATCAGCTCGGTGGCTGTAGCCGCGCCGCCGGCTCAGGAGGGTCAAACTTACACTATTCAGGCGGACGACTGGCTCAGTAAATTGGCCGACAAGTACCTGGGCGATGTGTTTGCCTGGCCGGCCATCTGGGGGGCGACCAACGCCAAGGCCGAAACAGACTCTTCTTACACCCGTATTCTTGATCCCAACCTGATTGAAGTGGGGCAGGTGCTTTACATTCCCAGCGAGGATGAAGCGGCTGCATTTTTGGCCGGGCCAAAGCCGGCAGCGGGTGAGTTGGGTAGTGAGGAGAATCCCATTATCTGGTCATTTGTGCCCTCCGGTGAGATGGAGCGGGTGTCGGCCGGTGCTGATGCTGTGGCTGACCTCATCTATCAGGAAACTGGTTTGTTCATTGAAACCAACGTTGCTACCGAGTATGCTGGCGTCATCGAAGCAATGTGCAGCGACCCGCCCAAGGCTCACATGGCGTCGCTGGCCACCTTTGCCTATGTTTTGGCCGCCCAAAAAGGTTGCGCCGAGAGCGAATTGGTTTCCGTGCGTTATGGCCTGCCTACCTACAACGGCCAGATCATTGCCGGGGCCGATACCGGGCTTACCGACGTTAGCCAATTGGCTGGCAAAACCTTCTGCCGGCCTGACCCACTGTCAACCAGCGGTTGGATTATTCCCATGCTAACCATGCGCGCGGCTGGTATTAACACCGACACCGACCTGGCTCAGGTGGTGGATGCTGGCAGTCATGATGCGGTTGTGGCCGCCGTGTACAATGGTGATTGTGACGCTGGGGCTACCTATGTGGATGCCCGTACTCGCGTCGAAGGCGACTTTCCTGATGTTATGGATAAGGTCAATGTTATCGGTCTCACCACCGATATCCCCAACGACGGGGTGCAATATGTACCCAGCATGCCGCGCGAACTTCGCGATGCCATCAACGCCGCGCTGCTGAAAATTGCCCAAACCGAAGAGGGTCAGGCAGCCTTAAATACGGCCTATCAGTGGAGTGGCCTGGAGCCGCACTACGATACCTTCTACGATCCATTCCGCCAGGTGCTTGATGCTGCCGGGATGGACGTTGAGGCTTTGCAGTAACCAGTGTTTTGCGGCAAACTGGAAGGTTAGGGTCTGGTTATGATGCAGGAAAGGGGGGACGTGATTACGTCCCCCCTTTTTAGTCAGGTTTTTAACGCGACAATTTTCAATGTAAAACATGACACACCAGGAGTGTGATCCATCTTTTGGGCAAACAAAGGAGTAGTTATGCTAGAAGTCAAGAATCTAACCAAGGTTTACGATGACGGCACGGTGGCGCTCAAGAATGTCAGTTTTGAGGTTGAAGACGGCGAGTTTTTGGTCATTATTGGTTTGAGTGGGTCGGGTAAATCTACTTTGTTGCGTTGCATCAACCGGCTCATCGATCCGACAGAGGGCAAGATTGTCTGGGATGGGGTTGATATCACGGTGGCATCTGCCAGCCAACTCCGTCAAATTCGGCGCAAAATTGGCATGGTGTTTCAACATTTTAATCTGGTTAAACGTTCCCCGGTGCTGATCAATGTCCTGTGTGGCCGATTGGGCTATGTCTCTCCCTGGTACAGCCTGGTCAATCGTTTTCCGGCCAAAGACCGACAGCGAGCTTTGGCTGCCTTAGATCGTCTGGGAATAGCCGATCAGGCTTATAAACGGGCTGACGAGTTGAGCGGCGGACAGCAACAGCGAGTTGGTATCGCTCGAGCCTTGATGCAAGAGCCCAGGATGATTCTGGCCGACGAACCGGTTGCCAGCCTGGATCCGGTGCTGGCTCACTCAATCTTGGGCAACCTGGAAACACTCAACCGGGAAGAGAAGATCACGGTTCTGTGTAGTCTGCACTATCTGGATTTGGTACAACGTTACGCCACCCGGGTCATCGGCCTGCGTGAAGGTGAAATTGTCTACCGGGGCACCCGGCAGGATATTCGGCGGATGACCGATGAAGAGTTTAAGGAAATTTACGGCCAGGAGGCGGAGCGCGTGAGCGCAGGTCTTGATGAAATGGGAGGAGGTGCATAACCATGACCAGACGACGAAAACCCGAAGAAGTCCCTACTGTACCCCAATGGGTATCCCCTCCCATTGCTATGATATTATCCCTTATTGTGCCCGGCCTGGGCCAGATGCTGGTGGGGCAAATCCGCCGCGGTTTGGTGTTACTGTTTAGTTTGGCCAGTATTGTTGGTTTGCTGATCTGGCGGATGAACCTTGCCGCCCGTCGGGAAGAAGGCGCCTGGAATATTTTTGTCAAGGCCATTAGCGTCCAGCCTTTACTGGGGATCATGACCCTGGGCGCTATTATTCTGTGGTTATGGGTTGCCTGGGATGCTTTTGTTCAAGCCCGAACCGCCAGAGCGGCAGAAAAGCCTAAGGGTGGAATCAGTGTTTTTGCCCTGGTGCTTTTGTTGTATTTTGGCCTGGGCTGGCAAATTGTTGAGATTAACCTTTACCAGATGGTGACTGGTTTTGATGATGCGTTGCCGGCCATGAGCCAGGTCCTCTGGCCGTGGGAGAAAGCATTTGTCCGTGAAGAGGCAGTTGTCAGCGCCAGCGCCAGTATTCAAGTGCCGTGCAGCGATAATCCGCCCCCCCCGCCCCAAGAAGTACCTGGCCAGCCTTACCTGGTGGCCGATCCCACCTGCGGTGACATGACGACTCAAGACAGTGCCGGTAATCCGATCCCGGGGACCACTTTGAGCGTAACAGGCCGGGGGTTTGCCCCTGACACGGTAACGCAGATATGGTGGGCCGACCCGCTGGGTAATCAATTCCGGATTCGGCAGGCAGGAGAGTACCTTACCACGGTAACGGATAGTGAAGGAGCGTTTGAGTTAGACGTCATCATTCCTTATCGCCTGATTCCACCCAGCGCGGGCGAAGGTCCCCAGCTGCATGAAATTGAGGCCCGTCAAAGTGGCGAAGTAGGCCCCCTGAAGGCCAGCCCCGAACTGAAGCTGGCTATCGAGAAAATGATCGAAACTATCTTCTTGGGCATGGTGGCGACGCTGTTTGGTATTATCTTTGCCATTCCGGTCAGTTTCTTGGCTGCCCGCAATTTGATGTCCGGTTCCTGGATTATGATGACCCTCTATTACCTTGTCCGAACCCTCCTTAACATCATTCGTTCTATCGAACCGCTCATTTGGGCCATTATTGCCGTGTTGTGGGTTGGCTTGGGTCCGTTTGCCGGGGTGATTGCGTTGACCCTACATAGTGTGGCGGCCCTGGGTAAGCTCTATTCTGAGGCCATCGAAAGTATCGACCCCGGTCCTATTGAAGCTGTCCATGCAACCGGGGCCAACCGCTTGCAAACCATTGTGTATGCGGTGGTGCCGCAAGTGCTCCCACCCTTCATATCTTTTACGATTTATCGGTGGGATATTAACGTGCGTATGTCAACCATCATTGGTGCGGTTGGCGGCGGCGGTATCGGCTTTCTGCTCATTCAGTGGATTCGCTTGCTGGATTACCAAGCCGCCGGTATTGCGGTGTGGTTTATTGCCATCACCGTAGCCATTCTCGATTACGTGAGCTCCGAAATCCGCGAGCGATACGTATAGGAATTTTTGCAGCTTCAGCCTGAGCAGGGAAACCAGGAAACATATTTTTATGGTTTCCCTGTTTTGCTTCAAAACGCCGCCTAACTACAAAAAATCGTAGCCAAACTACGACTATTTGGTCAAGATATCTTTTACAATACGTTTGTAATGTCCTATATTTGGTCGTATAATGGCTTTGTATCCCGTTGAAGAAGAATTTTCAATTTGATAACCTGCAAGGAGACCGGGTATGGGTGAAAGTTTGAGGAGTTTGGATTTGCTCGACGTGGTTTATCTGATTTTGCTGGGAGTCGGTTTTATTTATGCCCTCCTAATTCTGTTGGGCGCTGGCGTGGCTGATGTGGACATCCCGGGCGTTGATATTGACGCGGGTGACCTGCCTTCGTTTGACCAGGGTGAAATTGGCCTGCCCTCTATCAGCCCCATGAGTATCGCCAGTTTTGTAACAGCTTTTGGGGCGTTTGGTATTATTTCTTCCCAACTTTTTGGCGCGTCAGATGTGGGTAGCCTGTTTTATGCCCTGGGCGGAGGGGTGGTGGTAGGCGTTATTGCCCAGCTCCTGTTCATTTATATTTTTTCCCCCCAAACTTCCAGTTTAAGAACCCAGCAGGATGTAGTTGGCCTGACTGCTGAAGTCATCATCCCCATTCCGGCGGAAGGAGTTGGTCAAATCGCGGTGGTTTCTCGGGGAACCAGAGCCACTTATAGCGCTCGAACCAGATCGGGCCAGTCTTTTAAGCAGGGAGATGTAGTTCGGGTGGTTGAACTGGCCGGCAGTGTTGCTTTTGTCGAACCCCGGTGAGAGAAAAATGATGGCAGCATCAACAAGAAAAGTGTTCTTAACCCATCAGCTAATCAATAATTATAAGGAGGAATAATGACTTTAACTGTTTTGGCTATAGTTGCTGTTGTTTTTGTATTTTTTGCCTTGTTGATCGGTTATGCCTCTCGTATCAAAAAAGTTGGTCCCAACGAGGTGCTGGTAGTTTCCGGGAGGCAACACCGGATCATAGCAGGGATGGATGAAGCGGGAAACAAGGTTTACGAAAAGCGGGGGTACCGCATCGTTACCGGCGGACGGGCCTTTATTGTGCCAATTATTGAGCGGGTTGACTATCTCTCGCTGGAGTTGATGACCATTGATGTGGCCGTGAGGGAAGTTTATACCCTCCAGGGCGTGCCGGTGATGGTTGATGGGGTGGCCCAGGTAAAAATCGGCAGCGACGACATATCCATTGCTACGGCAGCGGAGCGTTTTCTGTCCAAGACTCAGCAGGAAATTGAGCATGTGGCCCACGAAACATTGGCCGGACACCTGCGAGCTATATTGGGTACGCTAACGGTAGAACAGATTTACAAAGACCGGGAAACCTTTGGCCAGCAGGTGCAAAGCGTTTCCGCCGATGATTTGAGCAATATGGGCCTGCGCATCGACTCATTTGTCATCAAAGACATCCAGGATGAAGAAGGTTATCTGGACGCCTTGGGCCGCAAGCGCATCGCCGAAGTCAAACGCGACGCCACCATTGGCGAAGCCGAGGCCGAAAGAGATGCGGCCATTGCCTCGGCCAAAGCGCGGCAACAGGGCGAAACCGCTCGCTTTGAGGCCGAAACCAAAATTGCCGAGTCTGAAAAGAACTATTCGGTGAATAAGCAAAGCTACGATGCCGAAGTGAATCGCAAAAAGGCCGAGGCCGAACTGGCTTACACCCTTCAGCAAAATATAACCAACCAGCAGGTGCGGGCCGAGGCCATTCAGGTTGAAGTGATTGAAAAGCAAAAACAAATTGAGGTGCAAGAGCAGGAAGTGAAGCGGCGGGAGCGGGAGTTGGAAGCCACCGTGCGCAAGCCCGCCGAAGCCAAACAATACGAAATTGAAACCCTGGCCAATGCCAAAAAATATCAAACGCTCACCGAAGCCGAAGGCCAAGCCGACGCCACCCGCTCTATCGGTAAGGGTGAGGCCGAAGCCGCCAAAGCCAAGGGGCTGGCCCAGGCCGACGTCATCCGCGAGCAGGGGGTGGCCGAGGCCAATGCCATGCTCAAAAAGGCTGGTGCCTGGCAGGAGTACAACGAGGCTGCGATTGTGCAGCAGTTGATTGACCGCCTGCCCGAAGTGGCCGCAGCCATTTCTGCGCCGCTGTCCAAAACGGAAAAAATCACCCTG
>JAFGNV010000018.1 GCA_016926805.1 Anaerolineae bacterium | reverse complement strand
CTTTCTGGTTTGGATAAAAATAGTTAAACTAGCGAATCACCTCGTCGGCCTGGCTCAACAAACCTTCCGGCACTTCCACCCCCAGTTGTTGAGCCATTTTGTAATTGATCTGTAAAAAACTCTCATCTGAGACCACCGGGATAGTGCCGGCCGGGGTGCCTTTCAAGACTTTGTCAACCAGGGGCGCGGCCAGTTCGCCTGAAATAACGGGGTTGACATTCACCCCAAAAATAACCCCGTAGCCTTCCACCTCCATTAAAGCCCCGCCAATGGGGATTTTATGTTCGGCCGCAAACTTGGCCATTACAAGAAGGGCATCGGGCGTTACGGCCAGAGGCTCCACTAAAAACAGGATAGCATCCAGGCCAACATCATCCCCTTTCACGCGCGCATCCAGGTCGGCCTGGAGTTGGGCTGCATTATCGGCGGGAACTTCAATCAAGGTGACTCCCGCGGCGGCGGCAGCCGGGCGCAGCATCTCTAACTGCGGGCCGACAATCGGGTAACCGCGCTGATAGGGCACCCACATTCGTTTGGCGTCGGGGGCCAACTCACGCATGATTTCGAAACGCCTGAGCGTGATATCGGGGCCAGGGTAGCGCACACCGGTAATATTTCCGCCGGGTTCGCGCACGCTATCCACTATGCCCATCCCTTCGATCAGGGCAAAGGTAAAAACTACCGGGATGTCGGTGCCCTGGGTGGCAGCCTTGGCCTCCATGGTGGCCTCGGTGGGAAACACGACAATCAAGTCTACCTTATCATCCACAAATTTTTTGGCAATGCGCTTATACTCGGCCAAGTCAAAATCTGTTTTCTGCACATCATAAATAATGTTCTCGCCCTCAATGTAGCCTAACTCGGTCATTTTGGCTTTGAAGCCATCGGTGATAACGGCCACAAAATTCAGGCCGGACAAAACACCTACCCGGTACACCTTGGGCTTCTCGGTTTTACAACTACTTAAAACCAGACTACCGACCACGACCAAAACGAGTAGAACCAGCCAAAACCATTTTTTGCTTTGAAAATTATTGTTGTTCATTTGTATTTTCTCCTTTTGTAAGAAAATTTTTCCATAATTGTGTATTCTGATTTTCTATTCTCTCTTCATTATACATACAAAATTCTATAATCAGGAGTCTGCAATCCGCTTCCAATCTAAACCGATCAGGAGTTCTTATCTTGTTGATTACGGTAAAAATCGTGGGGGTCGACGCTCCGGTATAAGCGGTTGTGGGATATTGATATTCGGTCTTACTTCAGACGTTCTCCAAGGGGTAGTTACTACAGACAAGCTTACAAGTAAATTGGTCGAGAAACAACCCCAAATTTTGGTGATTTATACCCATATTGATACAGTACAATAGTCCCAGGTACTAATAGCATATTGAATTTTTATGGTGGCTGGGCATAAAATGAGGTGAAAGAACCTGAATTTGAAAGCTTCAGGTGACCGGCACTTTTCGAACCATACTTGGGCAACGATGGTTGAAGCTCTGTTAAGCGCCGGTCATCTTTTTTTGAAGAGAGAGTTTTTGCCGGGTTTCGCCGCAAACTATGGATCAATTATTGCGAGAGAAGTACAATGTTAAAACAAACGGTTCAACTCTTTGTTAAGGCCCTCATCATTGGGGTGTTGGTTAATTTGGTGCTGATCTATGTTACCGGTATGGCTCTACCAACTGATCCCACTGCACCTACCCCTTACGAAACCCAACCTCTCAAACAGACCATAGTTAACCCCGAACTGAATTTTCCCGGCCAATAATTACACCTAACCCCGCAGTTTAGCCGCCCCGGCCACCCGTTCAACCGCAACTAAATAAGCCGCCAAACGGTAGCAATTCCAAATTTGACGACTCAAGGTCACACCTGGGGGCTAACGCCGGTCGTCCACCTACGCGGACGGGCTGAAGGCGATTAAAAACCCTGGAGATGTGGTTTCAACCACGTTCGACCTGTGCAATAGGTCGAATAATTCCCCGAAGGGGCGGGGGGCTTGGGGGGTAGTTCCCCCCATTATCCCCCCTTCCCTGCGCCGCTATTGCACAGGTACACCACGTTATATTTGGAATTGCTTATTTTAGCCCTGCAACTGCCTGCGCAACATTTGCTCGGCCAGTTGGGGGTTGGCTTTACCTCGTGTAGCCCGCATCACCTGCCCCATCAGAAACTGGATGGCCGTGTCTTTGCCCCCCTTAAATTGCTCCACCGGGCCGGGATGGTCGGCAATGACCTGCTGCACAATCCCAACCAATTCGCCCTCGTCACTCATTTGCTGCAAGCCCATTTCCTGCACCAACACTTCAGGCGGACGACCCGTGGCAAACATTGCCCCAAATATCTTTTTGGCGGCCGGTTGATTGATGGCATTAGTATTGACTAACTCAACCAGAGCAACCAGATGCTCCGGTTTTATTTTGACTTCGGCAATGTTAGTGTTGCTATCAGTCAACAGGCGGAATAATTCGCCCGACACCCAATTGCTGATGAGCTTGGGGGTTACGCCGGTCGAATCACGGGTTGCGGCCACAACTCGCTCGTAGTAATCGGCCACGGCGGCATCTTCGACCAGCACCGCCGCCTCTTTCCTGGTCAGGTCATAGGCAGCGGTGTAACGAAGCAGTTTCGCGTCGGGCAATTCGGGCAAACTGGCCTTAATCTGTTCAATCCAGGCCGGGTCCAACTCTAGCGGCGGCAAATCCGGCTCCGGGAAATAACGATAGCCGGTATCACCCTCTTTGCTGCGTTGCAAAAAGGTAACACCGCGATTTTCGTCCCAACCCCGGGTAGTTTGCTCAATCACCCCTCCTTCGGCCAGTACTCGATGCTGGCGCTCGATCTCATAGGCAATAGAGTTACGCACCGCGCGGAAAGAATTGAGGTTTTTGATTTCCACTTTAGTGCCCCACTCACCCGTTTCCACATTTTGTAACGAGAGGTTGACCTCGCAACGCATGGCCCCCTTCTCCATATCGCCGGTGCTCACCCCCAGGTAACGCACAATCTGGCGTAATTTGGTTACATAAGCATAGGCTTCCTCCGCCGAATGAAGATCGGCCTCGGTGACAATCTCCATCAGGGGCACCCCGGCCCGGTTCAGATCCACCAGGCTGTGATCGTTAACGTGGGTCAGTTTGCCAGTGTCCTCTTCCAGGTGGACGCGCCGGATGCGGACGCGTTTGGCTATATCACTATCTTCGGTTTGAATGTTGATAAAACCATCCAGGCACAACGGGAGTTCGTATTGCGAAATCTGGTAGCCCTTGGGCAGGTCGGGATAAAAATAATTTTTGCGGGCAAACACGTTGTGAGGTTGGATGGCGCAGTTCAGCGCCAGGCCGGTCATGATGGTATACTCCACCGCCTTCTGATTAATCACCGGCAACACGCCGGGCATACCCAGGCAAACCGGGCAGACATTGGTGTTAGGCGGCACCCCAAAAAAGTCGGCGCTGCAACCGCAGAACATTTTGCTTTTGGTGTTCAGTTCGACATGCACTTCCATGCCAATGATAGGTTGATAATTCATAGGTCAACTCCTAACCTGGTTAAGGCGGGGCAATTTTGAAGGTTGTTTTCTGAGTGGATCGAATTATAACCAAGGCTTGACCTCGGGGCGATCCGGGCATAATTCAGCCCAGCAATTTATCCAAAATCGGCCTTAATTCGGCAGGTATCACCATTTGGACCTCATCATCCACCGTGGCCTCAGCCAGTAAACCACGCTGGCGCAAACGACCCATTATTGTTTTTGGTTCGTGATAATTCCAGTAGGCCGACTCGTCCAGGTCATTGCCGTAGTCAGCATCGAACTTTGACCACGCCATGCAACCACCCACGGCAACAACCTGCTGAAGCGCCTTCCGCTCATCATCTTTTAATTTATGGACCATCTGCCTGACGTTGGCCGGGTTCTTCAGCGCCCCAACAAGCTCACCCATTAACTCTGCCTTGCGCAAACCCGACCAACCACCGCCGGGAATAATAACATGTCCCATGCCGGTGAGGACATCTTTGCTGTACAGGGACAATACTTTGGCGAGGGAGGGTTCTGGGGTGGTGAGTTTGGTTTGAAGGCGGGCGCGTTTAGCCCGGTCGCGTTCACGTTGTTCCTCCATAAAGGAATCAAACGTTTTCCGTAAGGAGAGAAAACTATCCATCTTCTCCAGGTGCTCTTGCAAGCGTTGGGCCGGTTCGTAACCGGGGACAATGGCCAACGCCGCTTCCAACGCTTTGCGGGCCGCATCGTATTCTTCCTCGTGGATCAAAATGCGGGCCTGAATGTAAGAATAAAAAGCCATTTCCTGGGGCCGGAAGCGAGTCGATTTGGCCAGGGGTTCCATCATATCCTTAGCTCCCTTGATGTCTTTTTCGTTCAACAGAAACAGGGCCAGGTTGCAGCGGGGAAAGACATAGCTTGGGTCTATCTCCAATGCTTTTTGGAGCATTTTTTTGGCCTGCTGATAATCCTCGCGCTGGGAATAGATACTGCCCAAATTATTGTAGGCTTCTTTGGCCTGGGGATCCAGGGTCAAGGCCCTTTTAAACAGTTGCTCGGCTCGCTTGTCATCGCCGCGTTGAAAGGCTTTGAGTCCCTTATTCAATGCCTCTGCTACCTCTGGCGCGTACTCCGGGGCCTCTTCCTCGGAGATCTCGTACTGGCGCAATTGCATCTCCTGCCATTCGCCCCGTTGCCATACCCGCACGGTTTCATCGGAGGAAATTTCACCGGCTTGCGACAATTTAAACAATGCCTGGATTCGATCTTCGTCGTTACCGGCCTGGCTCAGACCAAAACGGCGCAACGCCGCATAAGCTTCCGGCGTAGCCAGGGTCGATAACATGGCTATACCTACCTCTACTTGCCGCTCTTCCCACAGCAATTTCTCGGCTACCCGGACAATTTGGGGGAAACGGCCAACAAACCGTTCCATCTCACCACGAAACTTACGAGCCGGCATTTTGTCCTGGCGGCCAACCAGGTTCACCAACTCATCCATGTTTTTGCGGGTCATCATGTCGGAGCTACGATAATAGGGAAATCGCTCAGCCCAACCCGGCCCGGGTTGTTTGGCTTTTACGGCGGCCAGCAAATCATCTATCCACGGGTCGCCATTTTGCAGCGCCTTTAAGCGGCGCTCTGCGCCCTGGCGTCCGGTATTGGCTTCAGCTACGGCCAGAAATAACTGGACGTGACGCAAGAAACTTGGCGTTTCTTCCTCAAACTCATCCAGGGGTTTGAGTATATCGTACACACTTTCGTCTTCTTCCAAAATGGCCGCAGCCTCCGACATTTTGAGCCGGTCGCTGGCATTGCCAGGAGTAAGCTGCTGCAACTGCTGCCATAATTCCTGGGCCTCTGCTGGTTGGTTAGACCAGGCCAGAAAGCGGATGGCATTACTTAGGGCTTGAATATTCTGGGGATATTTAGCCAACACCTGCCGGGCCGTGGCAATCGCCTGGTCCGGTTGGCCGTCAAAAAACAGGGCCAGCGAAAGATTGTTGTAGGGCGGTGGCCAGTCACCAAGCAGTCTAATCGCCTGTCGATTGGCGACCATGCAGGTTCGGTAGTCACCCATGTACAAAGCGCGCTGGCCTTTATCCAACTCAATCAGACCTTTTTCTACTCGCTTCACTGGCAGGTTTAAGCGACGAGCCGTATCCTGCAAATGTTGTTCCAAATCGACAATAGTTTCATGCACTTGGGCAATTTCAGGATGGTCCAGCTGATATTTTACCACTTGCCGAAAGGCGTTAAGCGCATAAGAATCAAGACCAAGTTGCAGGTAAAGAGTCGCCAGCGGTAACCAAAAACCTGGTTCATCACTCAAGCGGATGGCCTGTTCGTATTCCTTTAAACCCAACCAGACTTCTCCGGTCATAACGCGAGCGTAACCCAAATAATAATGTAATTGGGCCTCGCGTGGATATGTGGCCAAAATTGGTTCCAAAAGCTGAATTATTTCCTGGACACGTCCCTGGGTAATCAGGTCTTCGGCCCGGTCAAACGTACGCTGTAAATCCTCCCCGGACCGACGTCTCTCGCGTGATTTTCCAAACCCTGGCGCGCGTTGCTGTCTACGTTTCCGTTTGCTCATGGTCAGCTCCCTGCAATTATTCTGAAAAAAATCCAAAGCCAAGTATACCACAATCAACAACGATAAGAAATTCGCACGGAAATGAACGTTCCGATCATTACCTACAACGGTTCGATCCCGTAAGCGTATAACACTGGGGACATACAGGTAGGAGAAAAAGGGGGAATTGCTTCGTAAAAAGAGCCAAAATAGGGTTGGGGCAT
>JAFGNV010000197.1 GCA_016926805.1 Anaerolineae bacterium | reverse complement strand
TAAGCAAGATTGCCTGATGGACAAAGTGCGGCTCTTTTATTTGTTAAATCTGTTTAATCTTACATAACTTTTAAAACACATTCTTAAATGCTGAATTCTCAAATGCAGAGGTAGTATACTGATATTGGAGGGAAAGCTCAAAAAAATGGCGCCCCTTATTTCCTGGGAGCGCCTGTTTAGGAGTTTAATCTGTATCTATTTTCTGAGAACCCGGATGCCAACCTCACCAGCGACAATGGACTCATGGGCCATGTTCAAAAAGAGGCCGTGACCCACGATACCGGGATGGTTATTCAGGATCACATCCATTTCAGCCGGATCATCGATGCCGTTGGGAAACGTGCAATCGAGGATGTAATTGTTATTGTCGGTAATGTAGGGATTGTCCTCACCGCCACGGAGCACAGGGACACACCCCAAACTCTCCAACCAACGCCGATGCGTTTTCCAGGCAAATTGGGTAATCTCTACCGATAACGGGCCGCGTGTACCTAACTTCCCGACCAGTTTACTTTCATCGGCCACAATAATCAGATGCCTGGTGACCATCCCGATGATTTTCTCTCGGACCAACGCCCCCCCCAAACCTTTGATGAGGTTGAGGTTGGGGTCAATCTCATCGGCTCCGTCGATGGTCACGTCGATCACCGGATGTTCGTCCAGGGTAGTCAGGGGGATGTCGTACCCTTTAGCCAACTCCTCGGTGTAGCGAGATGTGGGAATGCCGACAATGTCGGTTAGAACTCCGGCCTGCCACAACTGGCCAATCTTCATCGTGGCGTATTTGGCGCTCGAGCCGGAACCCAATCCCAGAACCATACCATCTTTGACGCGCTCAACGGCCTTTTCGGCGGCCAATTTTTTGAAATGCTCTACCGGGGTCATAACCACATCCTACCGCTTGGATTTATCAATTGCCTCTAAGGCTCGCAGAACAACGTTATCGGCGGTGAAGCCCCATTGCTGGTAAATCACTTTATAGGGAGCGGAGGCGCCAAAACGGTTCAAGCCAATCATAATACCCTGGGGACCAATCCATTGTCCCCAGCCCATGCTTACTCCGGCCTCAATGGCCACCCGGGCTTTAACCGAGGACGGCAGCACCGAGTTTTGATAGTCTTCGGATTGTTGTTTGAACAATTCCCAACAGGGCATGCTGACCACTCGCGCCCCAATTCCCTGTTCGGCCAGTTTGTAATGGGCTTCCACGGCAAACTGTACCTCAGAACCGGTGCCAATAAGAATGACGTCCGGATACACTCGGTCGGTATCCACCAGCACGTAAGCGCCTTTAGCCAGCCCGGCGGCATCGGCCATTTTCGCGCGGTCGAAAACCGGCAAGCCCTGCCGAGAAAGCAATAGGGCTACCGGTCCATCACGATGCTCCAGGGCAATTTTCCAAGCCTGAGTAGTTTCGTTGGCATCTGCCGGGCGGATGACCAGCAAATTAGGGATAGCGCGTAAAGCGGCAATATGTTCAACCGGCTGATGAGTAGGCCCATCTTCGCCCAGCCCAACGCTATCGTGCGTAAACACAAAAATGGAGGGGATATGCAACATGGCCGCCAGGCGTATTGCCGGACGGCAGTAGTCGGAAAAGACCAGGAAGGTTCCGCCATAGGGAATCACCCCGCCGTGCAGAGCCATCCCGTTCAGGATGGCGACCATGCCGTGTTCGCGCACGCCAAAATGGAAATTACGTCCGGCAAAGGTGTCGTTGGCAAAAACCGGATAACCTTTTAAGTAGGTATTATTACTGGGCGCCAGGTCGGCAGAACCACCAATCAGGGTAGGGATGACCGGGGCAATGGCGTTGAGCGTTTGCCCGGAAGCCTGGCGGGTGGCAACTGGCTTTTCGGTTGAAAACGTTGGCAGGGCTTTTTCCCACCCCGTGGGCAATTCGCCGGATATGGCGCGGCGGAATTGCTCAAATTCTGAGGGATGGGCCTGGGCATAAGCATCTACCTGAGATTGCCATGCTGCCTGTAATTTGCCCCCATTATCAACTGCCTTGCGGAATTGAGCCAGGACATCGTCGGGAATGTAGAATTCCTTGTCCGGATCCCAGCCGTAGGCTTCTTTGGTCAGCCGGACTTCTTCCACGCCCAGGGGAGCGCCGTGCACGCCGGCCGTGTTGGCTTTGTTGGGGCTACCGTAACCAATGATGGTGCGACAGGCAATAATGGAGGGTTTATCGCTAACGACCTGAGCCGATTTAATCGCTGCGGCTACCGCCGCCCGGTCGTGGCCATCAATTTGCTGGGTGTGCCAGCCGTAGGCCTCGAAGCGTTTCATCCGGTCTTCGGTAAAGGCCAGGTCGGTGCTGCCGTCAATAGAAATGTGATTATCATCATACAGGTAAATGATTTTACCCAGCTTCATATGACCGGCCAGAGAAGCCGCCTCGTGCGATACGCCTTCCATCAGATCGCCATCACTGACAATAGCATAGACGTAATGGTTGACGATTTCATGGCCGGGGCGATTAAAGGTTGCCGCCAAAAAAGCCTCGGCAATGGCCATACCCACGCCGTTGGCAAACCCTTGCCCCAACGGGCCAGTGGTGGTTTCTACCCCGGCGGTCAGCCCGTACTCCGGATGGCCGGGAGTTTTGCTGTCCCACTGGCGGAAACTCTTCAGTTCTTCCAGGGGAAGGTCATAGCCGGTCAGGTGCAGCAGGGCATACAGCAGCATCGAGCCATGCCCGGCCGACAGCACAAAACGGTCCCGGTTGAACCAGTCGGGATTGCCGGGATTATGGCGCAAAAACTGAGTCCACAGCACATAGGCAACATCGGCCATGCCCATGGGCATACCCGGGTGGCCGGCATTGGCCTTTTGGACGCCGTCAATGGCCAACGTTCGAATGGTGTTAACGCATAGTTGGTCGAGTTCTGGGTTGGACATTTTTTTGACTCCTTTGATGATTTCAACAACCTGGTCAGGATTGGCGGTAAACCAGATAATTAGCCCCGTTCCCAAACCCAGTTTGGGAACGAGGGATAGTTTTGGTAGTTTATTTCTACCTGGTTTCAGGTTTGGGCGCAAATTGAGGCGTAAATTCGCGGTTAACGATGAAGGCCTCCAGGCGCTCGCGGGCTTCGTCGTCGGGGTATTGCACCGGCGGCGATTTCATGAAGTAGGCGGACGGAGCCGTGATGGCGCCGGAAATCTTTCGGTCCAGGGCCAGTTTGGCGCAGCGTACGGCATCAATGGTGACGCCAGCGGAGTTGGGGCTGTCCCAAACTTCCAGTTTAACTTCCGCCTTCAGGGGCACTTCGCCAAAGGTGGTACCCTCCATCTGGATGTAGCAGAACTTCCGGTCGGTCAACCAGGGCACGTAGTCCGACGGTCCCACGTGAACGTTGTCTGGCTTCATTTCATAATCTAATTGGCTGGTTACGGCGTTGGTTTTGGAAATTTTCTTCGACTCCAAACGCTCGCGTTCCAGCATATTGTAAAAGTCCATGTTGCCGCCGAAGTTAAGCTGGTAGGTATGATCCAGCCGTACGCCGCGGTCCTGGAACAGGCGGGTGAGCACGCGGTGGGTGATGGTGGCGCCAACTTGGCTCTTGATGTCGTCGCCAATGACGGGCAGGTTTTTCTCTTCAAAGCGACGCTGCCAGTACACCTCGCGGGCAATGAAAACAGGCACACAGTTAACAAAAGCGCAGCCGGCATCTAAAATCTGCTCCACATACCATTTGGTGGCCATCTCGGAGCCGACGGGTAAAAAGCTAATCACCACATCGGTTTTGGTGTCTTTCAAAATGCCCACCACGTCATCGGTAGGCCCGCTGGCCTTTTTGATTTTCTGGGCCAGATATTTGCCGATCCCATCGTGGGTCATCCCCCGATATACCGGCACGCCCAGGTGGGGTACGTCGGCGAACTTGATGGTATTATTCGGCTCAACCCAGATGGCCTCGGAAAGGTCCTTGCCCACCTTGTTGGCGTCCACATCAAAACCGGCGGTGAACTCGATGTCCCCCACGTGATACCCCCCCAGATCGACGTGCATCAAACCTGGCACAAACTCAGTGGAATTGGTGTCACGGTAAAAAGTAACGCCTTGAATCAGAGCGCAAGCGCAATTTCCCACGCCAATAATGGCAACTCGAACTTTACCCATAATAAACGATCTCCTTTGATTTTGTTAAAAAATTTTTGGAAAAAAATTTTGAGGCAACCTTTTAATTTTGTACCCCAACATGAAACCATGAAACTGATTTGTACGCAAATCGGTGCATCTCACCGGATGGATTTGAGTCATAAATTACAAATTTTCGTAGTTTGATTACAATTATTTGGCGGGTTTGCTGATTACAATGGGGGTGCAACCGGGTTGAAGCATACATTTACGGCGGGTTCACTAATGCCCAACTAGGTCAACGGGCCAAGAGATGGTAGAATATACAGGAGTTGTCTAAAAAAAGATCCATTCAAATAAACAGACAAAATATTGCAACAAGAACTTTAATAAAAAAGGAGTCTTTGATGAATACAACCAGACGATTGGCAGGTAGATTTTCAATATTTGTGACCATTATTATCGTGATCATTTTGGTAATTGTGTTGCTGGCGGTATCGAGTCAGTTTTTCTACCTTTTTGAGCGGGTTGACCAGCAAGAGGTGGGTGTGCAATTTAAGGGGGGACAGATCCAAAGTGTTGTTGGCCCCGGCGTTTACAGTGATTTTGGCCTGTTTGTAGAAATGGAAAAGATCTCCAGCCAGGCTATTTCCTTTAATGTAGAAGACGACGAGATTATTACCAAAGACAAGCAGCGGATCGGCGTTGTTGTCAGCGGAGATATTTTCCGGCCGGATTTGGCGCACCGAGACGAACTGCGCCGCCTCTGGGCGCAATACCGGGGCATTTATCTTGACGACGAGCTGGCCAAAACCAGAGTCCAAGACCTGGCCCGGCAGGCTATGAAGGTTTGCGTGGGCGACCGCAACTTTAACGACAACATCATTGGTACGGCGCGAGATGAGTTGCGTGCCTGCATTGATGACGAACTGAGCACGCTGGCTGCCAATTATGGCCTGGATATCCAAAATGTGGTGGTGCCCAATGTTCTTCTCTCGCCCGAAGTGCAGAGCGCGCTGGATGCAATTGTGCAGAGCCGGTTAGAAACCGAAAAGGCCGCTCAGGATGAACTGAGGGCCAAGGCTCAGGCCGAAGCGGAACAGGCCCGCCAGGAAGGTGAAATCATGGTTCAACAGAGCCGGTTGCAGGAGGAAACAAAGCAGCAGACCGTTCTGGCTCAATTGGAGCAGGAGAAAATATTGGCCCAAAAGGCCGTTATCGAAGCCGAACGAGCCAATGAACTGGCCCGGGTAGAGGCGGAGCGGGCGATTATCCAGGCGCAGAAGTCCAACGAGTTACTGGCCGCCCAGCAAGACCTGGAAATCAACAAGGCCCTGGCCCAGGCCGCGACAGAAAAAGCCAAAGCCGACCTGGCGGTTCAGATCGCCCTGGCTGAGTTGTACGGCGACAACCCCGGCTATCTTGATCTGCAGATGGTGCAGGCTAACGCCAACGCCCTGCAACCCACCGACAAGATTATCTTTACCCCCGAGGGAACGATCCCGACCCTGGTGTTGCCCGGCCCCGGCATTGTGCCCACTGTTGAAACGGGACAAACGGCGCAACCTTAGCCAGCCGAGGTCGAGAGCGCGGCAGGTGGGCAAGCATGAATTGCCCATTCGTCCCTACTCACCCAAACAAAAAGGCTTCCCCAATATTTTGTGTGGGGAAGCCGGGTGGGTTAACCAAAGACTTATCACTGACACAGCACCACGTTGGTGGTTTGATCCGTGTGATATTCATATTGCTGGTCGGCCGCCTCCAGCACCATCAGGTAGCCAGGAGTGATAACCTGGGCATACATAAACCCTTCCTGGGGGCAGCCCAGGCTGGTATCGCTCCAGTCCACGGCCTCGATAGAAATCAAGCCAATTTCCTCAACCGGCGTGCCGGTTTGTTTGGCCAGGTCCGCTTTGGCCGCAGCCAAAGCAGTTCCGCTACCTTTGAGAGGTTCAGCCATTGCCGGCTCCTTGGCAGGTAATAGCGGTGAAATGGGTGAAGCAGGTTCGATGATCTCCTTCAATAGAGTTGGGGTTGGCGTCGTCGTAACTTCCGGCGCCGACTCTGCTTTGGAGTCAACCGGCGCAATATCCTCACGCGCTCCCCACGAACCACAGCCAGCTATTACCGTGGCAATGCAAAAAATAATCACAACCCAAAAAATCTTGCCAGTTGGCATATCAATTCACCTCCAACCTCATAGGATTATTATTTAGACGCTGGTTGGAGTGCTAGAGTTCCCAAATTCCGAAGTTAGCTAAACAACAGCGCTTCAACTTCACCGGGAGTCATCCCCACCACAATCACCATTTTCTCCGCCGACATCATCCCGGCGGCAACTTCAACCTTTTTGCGATCAACGTTGAGTTTTTCGGCCAAAAACTTTATCAGGGTGTCATTGGCGACCCCGGCAACCGAAGTGGAGGTTAAGCGAACTTTGAGGGCGTCGCCGTGTTTGCCGACAACTTCGTTTTTGGTCGATTTGGGGACAATATGGACCGCAAACGCAGCGCCTTCTTCGGCCTTGGTGATGTTGAATTGGATTTCTCGCATGGCCATTCTCCTCGTTCTACTCTATGTTAAATAATAGCTGTTGTCCCAACTTCCCATTATGAGGCAATTGGTTCAGGAAGCCTGTCGAACTGTTTAAATCAAAAGAGAAATCAATAATCTTCTCAAAACATCCAACCCTATCAAAGCCACCAGGGGACTCAAATCGATCATCCCGATGGTGGTATATTTCCGCAGTGGCTCCAAAATAGGGTCGGTAATCGAATACAGAAATCGGATAGCCGGGTTATATGGGTCTATGCGGATCCCGGCCATCGGCAGCCAGGAAAGTAACACTCTGATCAAAATGGCCCACCACAGGGCTTGAAAAATAATGTTTATTGCCAGCACCAAAAAATTAGCCATGGTTGTCGAGTCCTCCGAGGCGGCGAGATTTGTTATAGGCGGCCCAGATGGCTTTGGATAACACCGTTCTAAATCCTCCCTTTTCTAGCTGGTAAAGCGCGTCGGCAGTGGTGCCGCCGGGTGAGGTGACCATATTGCGCAGTTCGGCGGCGTGGCGGCCACTATCGCGGGCAAACGCAACCGACCCCTCGATGGTTTGAAAAACAAGTTGCTCGGCAATACGCCGGGAAAAGCCCATGTGCACCCCCGCATCGATCATCGCTTCCATAAACAAAAACACGTAGGCCGGGCCGGTGCCCGACAGAGCCGTGGCCATATCCAGATAATCTTCATCGTCAACATATATTTCTTCGCCCAGGGCAGCCAGGATGGCCTGGGCCTGTTGCTGCTGGGTTTCGGAAACTTCGCCGGTGCCGGTCCACACCGACATGCCCTTGCCAACCCTGGCCGGGGTATTGGGCATCACCCGCACCACCCGGTAATGATGGAGGGCCTGGCTGATTTTGGCAATGGTGGCCCCGGCAATAATGGATATGACCAGCGCCCTGGTCGGCAGGCGACCCTGCAATTCTTTGCCGATTTCGGCCAGATTCTGCGGCTTGACCGATAACACGATGATGTCTTTCTCTTTAACCGCCTCCAGGTTATTCTGGGTGGTATTGATATGGTAGCGGTCGGCCAGTTTTTCCAACTGGCCGGGGTAGGGGTCGCTGGCGGTGATATTGGCCGGACCAATTAACTCTTTTTTGGTCATTCCGGCAATCATGGCCGTGGCCATGGCCCCGGCCCCGATAAAACAGATGTTGGTATCCTTTAGCATGTTAATCTCTCTCCAAAAAGCGCGCGGCCTACGCGGATAATGGTCGCGCCTTCGGCGATGGCAATCTCAAAATCGTCCGTCATCCCCATCGAAAGATGCTGCCAGTCAATATCGGGCCGTTCTTGTTGCAGGGTAACCCGCAGCGCCGCCAGATTCTGAAAAACAGGACGCGTTTCTTCCGGGTCATCCACCAGGGGAGCCATCGTCATCAAGCCCCGGATGACCACCCGCTCCAGCGCGGCCATCTGGTCAATGGCCGCCAGGAAAGTGTCTAACTGTGCCCGGTTCGACGACCAGTTGGACAAATCGAAGCCAAATTTGCTGGCTTCGCCCGACACATTACATTCTAACAACACCTCAACCGGCGGGTAGTTTTCGCGTTCTGCCAGCCGGTGGATGCGTTGCGCCAGTTTCAGGCTATCCAACGAATGAACCAGGCTGAAGCGTCCCAGAATGTCTCCCACCTGCCGGCTCTGCACATGGCCGATCATGTGCCAGGTAGGCGGCGCTTGTTTGGTGGTTTGGGCCAGCCAGTCGGCCAGTCCAGCCACTTTTTTCACCCCCTCCTGGGCCCGATTCTCGCCAAAGTGATGCAACCCGGCCTGGTAAGCTTCGATCACCGTTTTCAGGGGGTGGCTTTTGGTAACTGCCACCAGCAGGATGTCGTTTGGATTACGCCCGGCGCGCCGGGCTGCGGCGTGGATACGCCGGTAAACCGCCTCGATCTGCGCCGTAATATCACTCACCCGGCCTCTCCTCTCAGTCCAATCATCACCCCAAACCGTCCCGTGCGACCCTGCTCGGCCCGGTGAGAAAAGAACATATCGGTGCGACAGGCCGTGCAGAGGTTTGATTGGATAATTTGTTGCACCCTCTGGGCAGCCAGTTGTCGCCGGTTGGCAGCCCAGAGGTCAAAGTGGGCGTGGTCTATCGCACCGTTGTGCCGGGTCAAAAGACTATCCACTTCGACAAAGTTTTCTGCCACGGCGTTCATTACCTCTATGCCCACCTGGTAGCAACACGGACCAATGGCCGGGCCAATCACGGCAATAATGTTTTCCGGTGCGCAATCCAGTTGTTTGACCATCGCGTCCACGGTAGCTCCGGCCGCATTTTTTACGGTGCCGCGCCAACCGGCGTGGGCCAGCCCTACTGCCTGGCGCACCGGGTCAAAAAAGAGCAGCGGCGTACAGTCGGCAAAACGCAACAACAAAAAAATGTCCCGCTCGGCAGTAATCAAGCCATCCGCACGGCCCATCACTGGCTGCCGGTTGGCCTGGTTAACCGTTAAAATATCGGCACTGTGAACCTGGTAAACCGAAACGGTCTGGTCGGGCCGGATGTTGGCGGCCCGGCAAATCTGCTCAAAGTTTGTTTTCACCGCGTCGGCGTTGTCGCCCACCGTTGACCCCAGATTGAGCGAACGGTAGGGCGCTTGACTGATCCCGCCATGACGGGTAAAGATAGCGTGGGTCAAACCGGGATAGTCATCAAACGCACGGACGCGATACAGCCGCACCTTGTTCAGGCTGACCGGGTACACCGGGTCGATAAACTGCTGGCTCATAACAAATTGAGTGTATCATATTCAATCAGGGGCGTCAATATGCCCGTTTCGGGTGGGTCTGTCCGAAATTTTAGGACAGATGGGAGGCGTGGGGGGTATCCCCCCGAATCCCTCCTGGTTTGTCCAGATTTCCAAAATTCTGGACGCACCCGTTCCCGGTAAGGCCAGCCATTGTTAAATCCATTATACCATTCTACACGACATAATGGAAACAACAGACCTTGCTTAGGAATGAGAATTAAATAACTTGGGCGATTTGCCAACCAATAAAAGCAGTGGTGTTATCCTGGTTTGACTAAAACACAAACCAGG
>JAFGNV010000196.1 GCA_016926805.1 Anaerolineae bacterium | reverse complement strand
TGTTGCCGCCATTTTTCGCGTTTTTTCGCCCAAATCCACCGCCTGTACCCCTCAACGAATTACCAACGGTTCCCGATTTGAGCACCCACCACTACATCAAAGGCGAATGGCAGGTCGTCCCCATTTCAACCGATGTCCTCTATCTAAATGCCATCTCTATGCTCAACCCTGACGAAGGCTGGGCGGTGGGTTACAAGGTGGGCTACGGCGTCATTCTGCATTATCATCAGCAACATTGGGAGGAGGTGACGGTTACCGGTACCCGGCTCGGCGGCGCCCACTTAGCTGATGTTGAAATGGTCAGCCCGGAAGAGGGCTGGATCGTTGGGCATACTATCATGCATTACCAAGACGGGGCCTGGCAAGAAATAACGCTGCCGGATGGTTTTGAGAAGCTTACTGATATGGATATAGTTAGCGCTGATGAGGGCTGGGCGGTTGGTGTCTGGGGCACTATCCTCCATTACCGGGATGGACAATGGCAAGCGGTTGACAGCCCGACTCGGAAGGACCTATTCTCGATCGATATGGTTAGTCCAGAGGAAGGCTGGGCCGTCGGAAAAGATATACTCAACAGCATTAAAAAGTAACAAGATTCTCTGCGGATTTGTGTTATTTTATGACGCTGTTGAGTATAGCACGCTTCTCCATTATCAAGAGGGAGTCTGGCAGTTAGTCAGTGAGGCAACTCCTTATGTTTTCTCTGACTTGGATTGGTTAGAGGATACTGGTTGGGCAGTAGGAGCAAAGGGACAAATTTGGCAACATCAGAATGGAGTATGGCAGCCGGTAGATAGCCCAACTCGGGCCAAATTAGAAGCAGTTAATATGGTTGGTGCCGAGGAAGGGTGGGCCGTAGGTCAAGATGGTACAGTCTTGCACTATATCCAGGGGGTCTGGCAGTTGGCTAACAGTCCGACGACCAAGTATCTCCTGGGTTTGGATATGTTGAATAAGAACGAAGGTTGGGCTGTGGGAGGAGATCCAAATAGCGGAGTTATGATCCACTACACCAATGGCGCATGGCGTGAGGCGGATAGTACAACTGTAGCAATATTAGAAGATATAGATATGGTTAGTGGCAACGAAGGATGGGCGGTAGGATGGTACACTATTCTACATTATAAAGACGGTATCTGGTTTGATGAGTCCCCAGAACTATCGATCAGACAGCGTTTAGGACAGATCGAGATGTTTGACGAAACCGAAGGATGGATTATGGGCGAAGAGGTCGTGTTACGTTACCACAACGGTAGCTGGATTGAGGTTACATTACCACAGGAATACTTGCCTCTAGGTGCAATGGATGTATTAAGCCCTGAAGATGTGTGGTTTATTGGGGGAAAAGGCATGGTACATTACAAAGATGGTCAGTGGAAATTGTTTGATAAGCCACTCACTGGCTTTGGATCTCTCATTCTGATGCTAAATGAAAATGAAGGCTGGGCGGCTGATGGCAGTGGAATTTTGCATTATACCAACGAGCAATAGCGAGTGGTTAGTTGTTGATTCGGAGCAGGGGAGAGATTTCTTCTCTGCTCTTTTTGTTTTTCCTGCCCGGTGGTAACCTGACCAGTGGGGCCACTACCGGAGTCTATATGGTCTGGCTGCGGGGTTACGCTCCCAATGCAGCGGGGGACTCTCTCAACCGGGTGCGCCAGGTTACGGCCAACGACAATCCCAACCATCCTTATTCCCAAAGCTATGACTACGACGCCTTTGGCAGTCTTACCCAATTGAACGGCGAGACCTTTAGTTACAATTACAGTAGCCCCCACATCTCCCCCCACCAGGCGCAAAACGAGTCAGGCGGTTTGGTGTTCGAACTGCCAAGAAGTTCCTGGATTATGGTTATACCATCGCCAGCTACACTTACGACGTCGAAAATCGGCTGGTGGAAGTAGATGAGTACAACACCACCACCTTTATCTACGACGGCGACGGTCAGTTGGTCAAACGATTGGTGGATGATGGGGACGACGTCGTCGCCACGGCCTACCTGGGCGATTACTACCAGGTTGGCCCCGACGACCACTGGAGCACCCCGCAGTTGGTGTATGGCGAGCAGGGCGCCGGCCAATCCTGGCCCAACCTGTCCGGCGCCAACAGAAATCGCCGGCTCAACTGCACCAAACCCGGAAACTGTGGCTCAATTAAGAACCACTTTACACACTGTGTCGCGATCTATACCCCACGCCCAAAAAGATGTTGCACACGTTGAGCAGCCCGGTATAGTTGGGGCCGAATAATGCTTTACTACGGCAAATTCTGAAAACTATTTATCTTCTCTCTCCTGTTGAAGGCGCGGATTCACGTTGAACCCGGACGAATCGGCGCAACATGTTTGACTCTCTATCCAAAAACTTGTACCCTTTTAACCGTAGAGTTTCCCCCAACTATTCAAAATTCAGGAGGCAAATAATGGAGTATATTAATTTGGGCCGCACCGGCCTCAAGGTATCGCGGATTTGTTTAGGGACGATGACCTACGGCACACCCCAATGGCGTGACTGGGTGCTATCGGAAAAAGATAGCCGGCCTTTTATCAAACGAGCGCTGGAACTGGGCATCAACTTTTTTGACACCGCCGATATGTATTCGCTGGGCGTCAGTGAGGAAGTTGTCGGCAGAGCATTAAAAGATTTTGTCCAACGGAAAGATGTGATCATAGCCACCAAAATTTACTGGCCCACCGGCGACGGTCCCAACGACCGTGGTTTGTCGCGCAAGCACATTATGGACTCTATTGATGCCTCGCTGCGGCGGCTGGGTACCGATTACGTGGACCTGTATTACATTCACCGTTGGGATTACGAGACGCCGATTGAGGAAACATTGGAAGCCCTCAATGATCTGGTGCGGATGGGCAAAGTGCGTTACCTGGGTGCCTCGAGTATGCACGCCTGGCAATTCATGAAGGCTTTGGGGCTGGCCGACCAGCATGGTTGGAGTCGGTTTGTGGTGATGCAGAACCATCTTAATCTCATTTACCGGGAACAAGAGCGGGAAATGTTGCCGTTGTGCCGCGCCGAGGGCATTGGCGTTGTCCCGTGGAGTCCGCTGGCCCGGGGTTTTCTGGCCGGGAACCGCAAACGAGGTGAACGTGGGGTAACCACCCGCGATGGCAGCGATCAGATGGCCTATGATTTCTATTTTCAAGATATCGATTTTCAGATTTTAGATCGCGTGGTGGAACTGGCTGAGAAGAAAGCCGTCAAATCGGCCCAGATTGCCCTGGCCTGGCTACTGCATCAACCCGGCCTCACCGCGCCGGTGATTGGGGCCAGCAAGATGTACCAACTGGAAGAGGCGGTGGGGGCGTTGGACATTGGCCTATCGCCGGAGGAGTGTGCCTTTCTGAAAGAACTTTACCAGCCGCGCCCGCTGTTGGGGCATGAATAGTAATCTGATCATCGGCCAGTAATGAGACCTTGTGTGTTCAGACATACTACTATCCCTGCATTGTCTCTAGCACAGCTAGCCAATATGCAGCAGGGCGTACATTAAAAAAGCACCCAGGCCAAAGACAGCTACCAGGAGCAGGCCCAACATCAGCCAGCTGGTTGGATCAAAATCATTTTTGGAAAAATCGTCCGTAAGATTCACAATTCGCTGCCAACTGACCAGACAGAAAATTATAATCGTAGTGATTAACGTTGCCAGAAAAACGGGAATGAGTTGGAGTTTACTGAACATGGCGTATCCGCTCAAATTGTATCGGAACACAAAGTAGACTTTGTTGACTCATAATTATCTCCTTTGCCAGCCTAGCGATTTGTCTTGTTTACATAAGGTAGTGGTCACTTTGCAAATGATAAGGTCGTCCGGCATGTCATTTCGGCCAAAGGGGGAAACCTCTGAAAACTGAACCTGCTAACAGCGGTTGGGGGATTTCTCCTCACTGCGTTCGTCCAAATGACATCACTTACTTTTTAACCACTACCGTTTACATACTCAGTAATAATTCCAGTAATACAATTAACGCAGCGAGTATATTTAGCACTTCCCCCCGCTGCAAGTAGAGCCACAAGGCCAGCACTACCCGCGCTGTAGGCAACAGGGCTAACAAGACAATCCCCGTGCTCATCATATCGAGGCTCACCGCGCCTGGCGATGGATGTACTAGCATCGCCAGGGGAAGAACGGAAACCCCTGGTAGGGACAAAATGATCCCGCCAGACAGTAGTTTGACCACAAAACCACCCATCATCAGGCTCAAGCTGCCTAGCGACACCACTAAGGAAAGCCTTTGCATCGTAGTCTCTAAGTAGCCTTGAACGGTTACTTTGGCAGATATTGTTTCCTCAAGCATGCTTCTATTCACGTCTTTAAGAATTCAGACCCTGGACAAGCATCTGCACCCCCATCAGAAGCAGTAATGCAATTAACGCCAAACGCAGCCAGGTTACCCGCAACCGTGACAAGGTGTAGACACCCAGTATTGCGCCGACAAACACACCCAGCGCGATCGGCACCACAACCAGGGGATGGATGTCGCCTCGGCCATAGTAAACAAAGACACTCGCCGCAGCGGTAATGCCAACCATAAAATTACTGGTGGCCGTGGCGATGCCCAACGGAACCTCCATCATAGCGTACATCACCGGTACTTTGATAAAGCCGCCGCCGACACCCAATAGTCCAGAGATCATACCGGCTAAAGACGATACGCTCAGGCCTGCCCACCAGTGGTGTGGTTGATAATTCTGGTGAAATAGACGTTCTGGGTTCGGTTGACCTACTTTCTGGTGTGCTTTGTAGAGAAGATAGGTCGCAGTCAAGAAGACGACGCCGGCAAAGAGAATACTCAATACCTGGGCGCTAACCCGCCCGGCAAGCCAACCCCCGGTGATAGCTCCTGCTGCCGTGGCCACCTCCAGCCGTAGGGCCAGTCCAACGTCCGCGCCACGACCGCGTGGAGCTACTGCCGATACACCGGCAGAAGTCGCAATCACACTGACCAAACTGGTACCCACGGCGACCCGGATAGGAAAGCCAAAGAGCAGTGTTAAAATTGGTACCAAAAAGATGCCTCCGCCCAAACCCAACAGGGATCCTAAAATTCCTGCCACCAGGCCGGTTACCACAAGCGCTAAAAGAATCACTTCAGTCACCACTTCAGCCCAAGGCCAGGAAACGATACCACTCGGCCAGGTCTAATTTTAAGTCTTTAACTTGAGACTGAAGGGCGGCGTATAACCCGGCATTCTCAATCGCCAGGGCTACCAAATCCGCAACCGCACTTAAGAAGCCAATAGCCACGGCCCCAAAATGACGGGGCTGGGCCGAATAGACGCGCATCACGCCCAACGAACGCTCTTTTAGTTTTAGGGGTGCCACTAGCACAGAGCGGATGCCCTCATTGGTTGCCTCTTCTGGGTACTCAAATCCAGCCTCTTGCTCGATATCATAGAGCACAACGACCTCACCCTTGAGAACTTTTTGATCTACCGGACTTTTGCTCACATGGATTTCCCCTTTGGTCAAATATCTCTCGCTCAGGCCAAATGTCATTATTGGACGTAAGACCTGTCCCTGGGGGTCCAACAAACGAATGGAGGCCGCCTTCAACCCCATCTCTTTGACCGTGGCCTGTAAAACTTGGTTCAACATGGGTTTAAGTTCCAGGGAGGTATTCAAGGCTTCGGCAATGCGGTAAAGGCTCTGATGAAGGCGCACTTTTTCCAGGGCCAGCGCCCCCAGTTCGGCCAGGATGCCGAGTAGTTGAATGTCTGTGGCCGGTAATAGGGCTATGTCATCTACATAAACCCGTAAAACCCCCATCACCCGCCCCCGCACCGACAAGGGAACGGCCACCATTCCTCGTAATCCTTCACTGGCTGCCTCCACTGGATATTGAAATCCTGCCTCATGGGTGACATCAGGAATTGTGACCACCTCTCCGGCCAGGACTCGCTGGTCTACCTGGCTTTGAGCAACTTCAATGGAACCTTTTTGCAGATAGGCTTCACTCAACCCCAGGGCGCCGACTGAGAGAAGTTGATCACCATCGGGACTGAGCAAACGCAGCAGGGTACCCCGCGCGGGCAAAGCAGATAACACCTGAGACAGCAAAATCTCAATAACCTCTGCCTCTTGCAAGGCGCTGCTCAAAGTGTGCGCAGTTGCTTGCAACGTTTGCAGGCATTTTTGGGTATCACGTGTGCTCAGCATATTGCCTCCTCGATTTATTCTCGCTCCAACTGTTCATCCGACTTAACCGCTTTGGTTTGATAGGGCGCGCCAGAAGGGCGCGGCGATACTTTCCCCTGGGGATGATGTTGTCGCTCCTCTGCTTCTGCTTCAAAAACACGCAACTCCGACGGAACCGGATCGCCAAACTCTGGCGGTAATTCCTGGAAGGGCGCACTCAATAACCTGCGGAAGAATTTTTGAATCGATCTCGATAACTTAGACACAAGAACATACCTCCTTACCTGGAGAAATAGGTTGTGCAAATCAAATTGCCTTCATCTTGAAGCGTATCACATAGCAGGTTGATCCGTCCTTATGGAATTCTCATCGTATCCTTAAGTCAAGCTTAAGGTCATTGCTGCCTGTCATTTGGCCTGATCTGCTTGTGGTTACGATTGATTTTTTGAATAGATGTTTTCGGAGTATAATGAAATTTGTCACAGGTGGATGCCCATGGCCAAACATATCTTGATTGTTGATGACGACGAATTACTGCGCCGCAGTGTGGCTTTTAGTTTAGAAAAAAATGGGTATCGAGTTAGTACTGCGGCCAGCGCCGAAGACGCCCTGGGTATTGCCCGCCGCGACCGGCCCGACCTGATCCTCCTAGATATTGGGTTGCCAGGTGGTATGGATGGGCTAGAAGCGTTACGTCTTTTTGAAGCGCAAGATAATATCCCCGTTATCTTTCTCACCGCCCGCCGCCGTGAACTGGACGAAGTGCTAGGGCTAAAAATGGGCGCCGATGACTACATCACCAAACCCTTCGACCCCGATGTGCTTTTGGCCCATATTGAGGCAGTTTTGCGACGTTCTCAACCGGCCGCCACCCCTTTGACCGCTCCCAAAACTTTGGCCGTGGGTAATTTGATCATTGACCCCGCCGCTCATCTGGTGACTATTAAAGGCCAACCCATCGAACTATCGCCGCGTGAGTTCGATTTGCTACACACCTTAGCTCTGGATGCCGGACACGTGGTTTCTATGGACGACCTGATTGCCCGGGTTTGGGGAGCAGAGTATGAGGGCGAGTCTCAGGTGATCTATGTTCATATGAGCTGGCTGCGAGAAAAAATTGAAGCAGATCCCAAACATCCCCAGCGGATTGTGACTGTCCGCGGGGTGGGTTATAAATTAGAACCGCAAGAGGCATGATGCTACGCACCCTGCGTTGGCGATTAATACTCAGTCACGTGTTGCCTCTGTTGGTTATCGTCCCCATCATTGGTATTGCCCTCATTTACGTATTAGAAACCAGAATAGTCCTGGCTACCCTGGCTCAAGAGTTAATGAGCGAGGCTAACCTTATCGCCAAACTGGCCCGGAGTGACCCTAATCTTTGGGAGGATCCCCCTCAGGCCCAGGCCTTTGTTGATGATGTCAGCCAGAACCGTACCGCCCGGGTGATGCTGCTGGATACTGAAGGTCGGTTATTAGCTTCCAGCGATTCTGCAGATGTTGAACGTTTGGGACAACTACTGGATTTGCCCAATCTGAACACTGCTTTGGCTGGAGAAATCAGTACGCGGACGACCTATAGCCGCCGTTTGCACGAAGAAATCGCTGATGTTTTGTACCCGGTTAAAGGAGAGCAACAGCAAGTTGTCGGGATTATTCGCTTGAGTCACCAACTGGGGAGCGTCCAGGAACAGTTTTTTAACTTGCGTTATTTGATTGCGGGGATATTGATCGGTGGGCTTTTATTGGGAATAATGGTGGGGCTACTATTAGCCCTGAATATGGAACGCCCGCTCCGGCAAGTGACCCAGACTATTATACAATTAACCGGCGGCCAGCACATGACCTCACTCACCGAACAGGGGCCGGAGGAAATTCGCCAACTGCTCCGCGCCGTTAACAATTTGGTGGAGCGATTGCGTAGTCTGGAACAAGCCCGGCGTCAACTACTGGCTAATCTGGTGCATGAATTGGGCCGTCCCCTGGGGGCGCTGCGCGCCGCAGTGCAGGCCATGCTCGACGGCGCGGTTGAAGATAAAACGCTGGCTACAGATTTCCTAACCAGCATGGCCGGTGAGATAGGCCGGTTGCGGGGTTTATTAGACACGCTGGCCCAACTTCACGATCAAGTTTTAGGTACCTTAGAATTGAACCGCCAACCCATTGACCTGAACGCCTGGTTTCCCCCCATCCTGGCTTCCTGGCGCGAGGCAGCTCACCAAAAAGACCTGGTCTGGGACGTGGTCATCCCCCCAAATTTACCCTCACTGGAGGTAGACGCCGATCGTTTGGCTCAGGCGTTGGGCAACCTGTTGAGTAATGCCATAAAGTACACCCCGCCGGGCGGTGCTATCTCGATAAGCGCCGGCACGAAAGATACAGAAATCTGGATTCAGGTGAGCGATACCGGGCTTGGCATTTCCCCCGCCGAACAGGCGAAAATTTTTACCTCTTTTTATCGCGGCCAAACCTCAGACCGGTTTCCGCAAGGGATGGGGCTGGGATTAACCATTGCCCACGATCTGATTGCGGCGCATCAGGGTCGTTTAGAGGTTGAAAGCGAACCGAATCAGGGGAGTCGTTTTACCATCTGGCTGCCCCTGCAAGGTGAGGTTGCAGCGGAAACCGCCACCCCAAAAAACTAAGCGATTAATAGGGCTGAATTTTCAAAGCCCGGCCTTTTAAGGTCAGGCTTTTTGCTTTTGGTCCTGTTTGGCCATCAAAAATTGAAATTCTGCCCTCTCTCTCCCTGCGCTGAATTTAAGATTGTCTTAAGGTATCTTCTCAAAAAGTAGGGGCGTACCTTTGCGGTCGCTCCTGAGAGCAGGCGCAAGGCCATGCCCAAGCAGGCCATATTGGATCAAAAAATCTTCCATCACTCACGCTCAACTTGAGGGCCGGCACCCAGCAATTGAGTGAGCAGTTTGATTTGCTCTTGCTGCAAAGCGATCAACTCTAGCCACTGCTGCTGGCGCAAATCATCAATTTTTTCATGCAAGGTCCGAATTTCGAGTTCGGCTTTCAGATTTGTTTCGTAGTCTTGAGCGGCGTCAAGCCGGTCCCTGGCGGCTTGCCGATTCTGGGACATCATGATAATGGGGGCCTGGATAGCGGCCAGCATGGATAACACCAGATTGAGGAGAATATATGGGTAGGGATCAAAGGCTTTGGCCAGAATGACCGAGTTGAGGCCAAACCAAACAAACAGAACCGCGCCAAAAATCAAAATGAAGGTCCATGAACCGCCAAAAGCAGCCACCCTGTCGGCCAGGCGCTGCCCAAACGTAAGCTGCCGGTCATATTCTTGATTTGTTGAGCGGCTGATATGTAATCCGGCAACAATATGGCGAATAACCCGTTGTTCGCGTTCCGTTAATTTACTGTACTCGGTTTTTAGTAATCGTTTTGCGGTAGTTTGTATTTCGTTTGACACGGCCAAGTCTCCTGTAAACGGATTTTGGTCGTAATCTTAACACGCAACAATCGGCAATGTCAAGGAATGTTATCTCCTGCTTAAGTTGATTTCCGGCTCTGGGTGAGGCATTGGAGTTAGATTTAAGCGTCATCCAAGACGCGTGGGGCTAGAATTTCGGTTCGGGGCATAGATGCCAATCTCATTTCGCTGTGGGGCTTGTCGGTTGAAGTTGTTCTGGCCGTTGTTTGAATAACCCACTCTTTAATCCCGCTACAGGTTAACCTCCTCAAGCTCCACGCTTGAAGAAGTCACCTTCTTAAGGTTGTTTCCCGGTTTAAACAATTTGCCTGCAAAAGCGTTAAAATAATCCCATATAAAATTGTCGCCGGAGCTAATTCGGTTGATGGCAAAAGCAACCGCCGGTAAACTGGCCGGGCCGGGATACACCAGATAGCGGGGCGACCAGTAGGGGTGGAATTTTTCTTTGAACGTATGCAGCCCTTTGAAGTTGTAGAACTGGTTCATGTGGTCATAAATGTAACGCAAGGCTTGTTCGGTTTTGGGATCGTTAGGCTGCTCGCCCACACCCCAGAGCGGACTCAGCCCCAGATTGAAGCTGTCGTATCCCTGAGTTTTAGCCCACTCGAACAAGGACACAAACAAGAACTCCATGGTACCATTTTCAATGTTCGACCGGTGGCGCATCAGGTCGAGCGTGATTTCATTACGTTGATATTCAAATACAATGTTAGCGAAGGCGCTTATGGTTCCCCCCGGTGTGTGAATGGCCATCACCGGCCCGGTACGGAGGTAATCGTCATCAAACCAGCCCAGCGAAAATTGTTTCTCCCGGCCGCTTATCATGGTCAGCCACTCGTCGCTGACGGCGCGCAATTCTTCCAATAAATCATGGGGGAGTGGCGGTCGATGAAGTTCGGCCCGGTAACCCAGCCTATTTAGCTTGTTGACCGCCGCTCGCGTGCTTTTGTAATGCTTGCCGGATAGTGAAAAAGGGGTCACATCTACAATCCCCTCGTTCCCCACATAAATCACATTGAAATGAGCATCCCGGTAAGCGTTGAGATAATTCGGCAAGATCTGGTAGAAGGCAGGCAGCCAATCGTTCTTGGTACAAAAATCTCTAAATTCATTGATGGCCGCCGCCGCATCTTTGGCTGGACCAATGGGATCGCCTAAGGCCACCGCTGTCCGGCCTCTCACCGCGTAGGCCACGACCGATCCGCCGGAACTGAAGTAGTATGACTTGTCGTCAAAAAGGGTCATCCGGGCCAGCGAAGAGCGGCCATACGTTTCGACAATTTTCTTGGCGCGTGTTCGCTGTTCGGGGGTGACGGACTGCCGAATGAGGATGGGTCGAATGAGGGCCAGCAGACCGTAACCCAAGGTGACCGCGCCAACCCCATAAATTGAAGCAGCAAAATAACGGCCAAAGCCGGTCACCGGCTGTAAGCCTGGATCGTAGAATTGGGTAAACATGATTAGCGTCTGCCGCAGGGCCGCGCCAAAGCTAAAATTGACGCTGAAATGGCGGTCGAGCAGATAAAACCCGGTAACCCCGTAAGCTAAAGTAAACGCTGAGGCGCTGATAAGTACGCGCGCTCCCTGCTGGATAGAGGGCACATCGGAACGGACATGAAAGTGTGTGCGTAAGCTAAAAAGCCAAACGGCCAATCCGGTGGCCAGGATAGCTTCCTCATAATCCAAACCTTTGAACAAATGACTGACCACAGAGATGACTAACACAACCACGGTTAGTAACCAGGCTGTCTGCTTGCGCCGCCACAGTCCATTGGCCAGTACCAACAAAGCAAAGCCAGCGAGGGCCGCCGTCAGATGCCCGCCCTGCCTCACCGCCAAGGGCGTGAATTGTTCTACCACGGCCATTCGATTAGCCAATGAAGGCGTAACCGCCGACAAGATATTGATCACCCCCATCAGCCCGGTTAACCAGGCCACAACCTTTACATTCCATGCTCGGGCTTGAGCCTGCTCTTGTGGGCTGAATGATTTCAGCCGTTGTAATAACCCAAAGCCAAGCGCGAGAGGTAACCAAAAAGTTAATCCCCGATAGGATAAAGTGACAACTATGGCTACATTGCTGGGAATGCCCAACGAAATGAGAGCCAGGGGCATCAGCCCTTCAACCACGCCAATGCCCATAGGGGTGGGCGACACAATTAAAAATAGGGTCCCCACGGCATAACCGGCAACCAGCGGACCGATGTTGATCGGTTGGTAAAAAGCCAGAAAGAGAACATACAGGCTGCTCAGGTCAATCAGGTGATTGAGCAGCCCTACCCCCAACGTTTGGGTTAATCGCGCCGGATGGAGGGCAATAGAGCGGGCGGCTTCGGTAAAATCGGCGGCGTTGCGTTCGGCCCAATCACCAGCGATGAGTGTTGGCCGGCCAAACCGGCTGCCGAGCTGATTCACCGTATCCTGAACCCAGGCTAGCAGGCGGTGCAGCCAAGTCGGTCGCCACAAGCCCAACCCCAAAACGCTGGCCAGAACCAGGGCTACCAGCAGCAAAATAAGGGCGCTGATCATTTCATATAGGGTTAAGGCGTGCTGGAAAAAGAGGTAGGTTAGCCCAATGACCAGCACCAGGGCAAACGTGCTGTACTCTGTGGCCATCACCAATACAGTTCCGGCGGTAGCTCGCGCCGCTGATTGGCCGCGCCGGACGGCATCATCGATAAACAGGGCTGCCCCACCGACCCCGCCCGTGGGGGCTACCACGTTGACAAAGAGGGAACCCAGAGTCACCGGTATCAAATCCTGCACCCGGCTTTTGATCTCAACGGTGTAGAAAGCAGAATGATATAGGGCCGCGTACACAATGTAGTAAACAACCTGCAACAGCGCCGCTGCCAACACCCACTGCCATTGACCCTGAGCCAATGTTTTAGCCAATTTTTCAATTTCGTTAAAACGAGAGAAGACCAGCCAAACAAAGCCAATGATCAATAACCACAGTATCCAACGTCGTTTCATCATTAACCTCGTAAATCCGACGTGCGGTTAGGGGCCGAGCCGACAAGCGTTGTCTTCAAACTGGCGAGACGCACACTCATGCAACTGCGGCTTCCTTTTCTGGGAGTTGGACGCGAGTTCCCAAGATTTTTGCCAGTTGGTCGCGGTCAATCGTCTCATCCCGTAGCAAAGCTTCAGCCAGAGCGTCCAACTGCTCCCGCGCATCGGTCAATAAGCGACAAACCGTTTGATAGCGTTCCGCCAGTAATTGCTGGACTTCCTCATCGATTTGGGCTGCCGTGGCTTCGCTGTAATCCCGGCCCCGGGCCAGTTCATAGCCCAAAAAGGGTTGTTCCTCATCGGTTTCAAAAGCAATGGTTCCCAATTCCCCCATACCCCAGCGGGTAATCATCCGCCGGGCCAGGCGCGTGGCCTGGACAAGATCATTTTCGGCCCCGGTGGTGATATCGCCAATGACGGTATCCTCGGCCGCGCGCCCACCCAGCATCACGGCCAATCGCGCCAGTAAATAGGTGCGGCTGTAGTTGTAATGATCATCTTCAGGCAACTGCTCGGTGACTCCCAACGCCCGCCCGCGGGGGATAATGGTGACCTTATGCACCGGGTCGGCCTGGGGCGTAAGCCAGGCCACCAGCGCGTGACCGGCCTCGTGGTAGGCAATCACCCGCCGTTCGTGCTCATCCATCATCAAAGTTCGGGCCGCGCCTAGCAGGATTTTATCAATGGCTTCATCAAAATCAACCCGTTCGATGTGCCGGTGATTGTAGCGGGCCGCAAGCAACGCGGCCTCGTTGCACAAATTGGCCAGATCAGCCCCACTCATCCCAGTGGTGGCGCGGGCAATATCCGCCAGGTCAACCGACGGCGACAGCGGCAAGCCCCGCGTATGAATCCGCAGGATACCCTCACGGCCGGGACGATCCGGCAGGTTGACCACCACCTCACGGTCGAAACGGCCGGGACGCAGCAGCGCCGGGTCCAGCACATCGGGTCGGTTGGTGGCGGCCAGAAGAATGACCTCCAACCGTTCGTCGAAGCCGTCCATTTCAGCCAACAACTGGTTGAGCGTTTGTTCCCGCTCATCATTCACCGCACCCAGGCCGGCCCCCCGGCGACGGCCCACCGCATCTAACTCATCAATAAAGACAATGGCCGGCGCGGCGGCTTTAGCTTGCTGAAACAGGTCCCGCACTCGGCTGGCCCCCACGCCCACAAACATCTCCACAAATTCAGAGGCGCTGAGGTTGAAAAAAGGCACGCCGGCCTCACCAGCGACGGCGCGGGCCAATAAGGTTTTACCGGTACCAGGAGGCCCCACCAACAGCACGCCACGGGGAATATGCGCGCCCAAGTTGTAGTATCGATCGGGGCGGCGCAAAAAGTCAACCACTTCCTGTAAATCCCGTTTGGCCTCATCGGCTCCGGCTACATCCTCAAAGGTTACTTGAGGATGTTCGCCAACGTGCGGGCGGACTTTGCTCTGCCCAAAACCAAAGAGATTGGCTTGATTTTTTGCCGCGCGGCTACCCATCCAGATAAAGAAACCGATCAATAACAAGATCGGCAGTCCATTGATCAACAGCGTCATAAACCAGGGCGTTGCCAGCGACTCAACATTGATCATGACCTGATGGTCTTCAAGCAGAGGTATCAAACTGCGGTCGCCAACCACTTCGGGGAATGTGGTGACAAATTCGGTGTAGGTTTCCGGGCTGGCTGACGCGGTTGGTTGGGGAGATGCGGCCGGTGAAGCGGTTGGTTGGGCTGACGCCGTTGGCGAAGCAGCCGGAGGTTGCGGCCAGGTAAAAGGCTGGGCAAACTGGCCCGTAATTGAATCGCCGGTAATCTTGACCGCAGAGACATTATCGGCCTTAACCTGATCCACAAAGGTGGTATATGGAATCGTGACTTCCGGCGTTGGCGCGGGCCAGAAGCTAAGGATATTCCAGATAAGGAGACCGATAAAAATCAACCACCAAATCCAGCCTGGGAATATCTTTTTAGGGATTTCCGGTTGGGACGGTTTATTTTTTTGTAGAGTCATTTGTTTACCTTTCCAAATTTAAATTTAACGATAACGCCAATTGTGAGGCGGAAGACGTAAACCTTTCGCTACTACATCTCTATCATACTCACAATTCATAGGTTTTATCTTTATACTTACCTCAAGGCAATCATAAGAGAATCTTAAGATAGTATCAACCAAACGTTTCTTGATATCTACCGCACGCCTGACTGCCGACCTGAGCACCTTGGTTGGACTACGACGTTGCTTTAAGACTTCCTTAAGAAAGATTTGAGGCTATTGTAAGGATAAAGCGGTAAAAACGCGATATGATAATAAAGACTTCGCAAATGATCCAGGAGGTAACTATGACAAGTCAATTTACTATTAGGAATGAGAATTAAATAACTTGGGCGATTTGCCAACCAATAAAAGCAGTGGTGTTATCCTGGTTTGACTAAAACACAAACCAGG
>JAFGNV010000195.1 GCA_016926805.1 Anaerolineae bacterium | reverse complement strand
GCCAATTGACCTGCCGGGTTACCATCCCCCGGCCAAAGCATCCGACGAAGACGTGACGGCGGCGCTGGAAATGATAAATAACGCCGAACGGCCCGTGATTCTGGCCGGGCATGGCGTAATGATGTCGGGCGCGATGAAAGAATTACGCGAGTTGGCCGAAAAAGGCTCTATCCCCGTTACCGTCACTCTCTTGGGCATTGGCTGCATGCCCGACAGCCACCCGTTGAACATGGGCATGATGGGCATGCACGGCGAGGCCGCCCCCAATCACGCCATCCAAGAAGCCGACCTGCTCATTGCCTGCGGCATGCGCTTTGACGACCGGGTGACCGGCAACCTCAAAACCTACTCTCCAAAATCCAAAAAAATCCACATTGATATTGACGCTTCTGAACTCAACAAAAACATCCGGGTCGACCTGGGTATCCACGCCGACCTGGGGACAGTGCTCCGGCAGATCAATCCCAACGTTACCCCCCGCAATCGCGCCGAGTGGTGGGGCAGAATTAGAGACTGGCAGGAAGACTCCAATGAACGAGACATTCTACAGGCGGAGGCGCCGGTCTTGCTGGCTGCCCAGGCCATCCGCGCTATCTGGGAAGGCACCGGCGGCCAGGCAGTGGTGGTGTCCGACGTGGGCCAGCACCAGATGCTCACCGCCCAATATTATGACCATGAAGAACCTTACACCCTGCTCACTTCCGGAGGACTGGGCACGATGGGCTTCAGTTTACCCGCAGCTATTGGCGCCAGTTTTCACGTGAAGGATGAGGTATGGGTTATTGTGGGCGATGGCTCCATTCAAATGACCATTACCGAATTGGCCACAGCCGTACAGGAAAATGCCAACATCAAAATAGCCATCATGAACAACGGCTACCTGGGCATGGTGCGCCAATGGCAGCAACTCTTTTACGAAGCCCGCTACACGGAAACGCCTATTTATAGCCCGGATTACGTCAAACTGGCCGAGGCGTACCGCATGCCTGGTTACCGGGTAGATAAAAAAGAAGACATTATTCCCACCATGCGCCAGGCTCAAGCCCACCACGGCCCCGTTTTGATTGAGTTTGTGGTAGAGCAGCACGATATGGTTTACCCCATGGTGCCCGCCGGAGCCGATTTGCACCAGATGCTCCGCCGCCCCCATCCCAGATTTGAAAATATGGAAATATAGGGAGGAATGAATTATGAAGCAGACCTTGATTGCCCAAGTGGAAGACAAACCCGGCGTGTTGAATCGGGTGGCCAGTCTGTTCCGCCGCCGCAACTTTAACATCGAAAGCCTAGCCGTTGGTCACAGCGAGATGCCCGGCGTTAGCCGCATGACCATCGTCACCGACGAGGAAGAACTGCTGCGGCGCAACGTTATCCGCACCAACCTGCTTAAACTCATCAACGTGATTGATGTGCAGGACGTTACCGAGCAGCCCTGCGTAATCCGGGAAACGGCCCTCGTCAAAATCAACGCCGGGGCTACCCAACGCGGCCAGGTGATGGACGTGGCCGAAATGTATCGCGCCCGTATAGTGGACGTGGCTACCGAAACCCTGATTGTGGAAGTCACCGGCGAGTCCAGCAAAATCGAATCGTTGATTGGTGTGTTGGAACCGTTTGGTATTTCGGAAATCATGCGTACTGGCCAGATTGCCATGACCCGCGGGCTGGTGCTGCCGCGTAACGGTTCCGGCACTACCACCAACGGCAGGCATTAGCCCGATGAGTCGAAAAAAGCGCCGCAGGCCGGGGGGCTTGGGGGGTGTCCCCCCAACTTCTCCTCTCTCTGATTCAAATGAAACACACCCATTTGTTTTTAGCAGGGGAATTTATCAGATGAATCTTGATTTTCAAACCAACATCTTCAAGAAAGAAAAAATCGTTTTAGGCGACACCGAAGAGTACATCGTGCGAGGAGGTCGCCATCTCTTGCCGCTGCTGCCCCAGGCCTTTGAGGGGATCAAACAAATCGGCGTCATCGGCTGGTCGTCGCAGGGACCGGCCCAGGCGCAGAATCTGCGCGACTCTCTGGCGGACATCAAAGTGGTCGTTGGTCTCAGGGAAAATTCCAATTCTATTCCGTCGGCAGAGGCCGCCGGATTTACCCGCGATAACGGCGCCCTGGGCGAGATGTACCAGGTTATTGGCGAGTCAGATTTGGTTTTACTGCTCATTTCCGATGCGGCGCAGGCCCAAAACTACCGGCAAATTTTCAAGGCCATTCGTCCCGGCGCCACGTTGGGACTCTCGCACGGCTTCCTGTTAGGGTATCTCCAGAGCATTGGGGAATATTTTCCCGCTAATATCAACGTGATTGGTGTCTGCCCCAAAGGGATGGGGCCGTCGGTGCGGCGGCTGTACGAGCAGGGCAAGGAAATCAACGGAGCGGGGATTAACGCCAGCTTTGCCATTGAACAAGATATTAGCGGCAAAGCCACCGACTACGCCCTGGGCTGGGCCATCGGCCTAGGCGCGCCTTTTGCCTTTATCACCACCCTGGAGTCGGAATACAAGTCTGACATCTTTGGCGAAAGAGGCACCCTGCTGGGCGCGGTCCACGGAATTGTCGAGGGTTTGTACCACTGGTTTGTCCGTCACGGCTATAGCCAGGAAGACGCCTTCATAAATTCGGCGGAGGCAATTACCGGTCCCATCAGCCAGATCATTTCCAGACGGGGGCTGCTGGCCCTATACGAGTCCCTGAGCGAAAAAGATAAAGACACGTTCCGCCTGGCTTATTCGGCCGCTTACCATCCGGCCCTTGACATTTTGCTGGAGATTTACGACGACGTGGCCTCGGGCAACGAAATCCGCAGCGTGATTGCGGCCAATCAACGATTTAGCCGCTATCCGATGGGCAAAATTGACGGCACCGAAATGTGGCAGGTGGGTGAAAAGGTCCGCGCCAACCGCAACCGGGATCAAATCCCTGTCCACCCGGTAACCGCTGGGGTTTACCTGGCCACCATGATGGCCCAGGTAGATTTGCTCAAAGAAATGGGCCACCCCTACTCTGAAATTGCCAACGAGTCCATCATTGAAGCCGTTGACTCGCTGAACCCATATATGGAGTACAAAGGCGTGGCCTATATGGTGGACAACTGCTCCACCACGGCCCGGCTTGGTTCGCGTAAGTGGGCGCCCCGGTTCGATTACATTTTTCGCCAGCAAACGTTCACGGCCCTGGATCAGGCCATTCAGGTGAACGAGGCGTTATTTGATGACTTTGTTGACAGCGACATTCACCAGGTATTGGCCGTTTGCGCGGAGCTGCGACCGTCGGTCGATATTTCGGTACAGGGATAGGATGAAGAGTTCGACAGGAATGCCAAAAATGAAAGGGGGTGATTGTGAATGATAGATGACCTTAGCGACTTGTGTCGCCGCGACCTTAGTCGCCAAGACCTTGATGATCTCAGAAGTCCAAGATATTTAAACTTAAAAATCCACCCAAGCTGAGATGGGTGGTTGGTAATTGACAATGAGCAAACGGTAGAGACTCGTTGTCACTTTCCAGCCACTCATCTCCCAAACATTAAAAAGAAAAAGGAGATCCATAAAAATGAGCACCGACGGAGATGTTGCGGTAGATGTAGACGTACCCGTAAAGAAAGAGAAACTGATTATTTTTGACACCACCTTGCGCGACGGCGAACAATCGCCCGGCGCAACGCTGAACATCGAAGAGAAGTTGGAGATTGCCCGGCAGCTTTCGCGGCTGGGTGTAGATGTGTGCGAAGCCGGTTTCCCCATCGCTTCGCCCGGCGACTTTGAGGCTGTGCGCCGCATTGCCCAAGAAGTCGGCCCCCTCACCGAGGGGCGCAAAAGCGGCCAGCCAATGGTCATCGCCGGGCTGGCCCGGGCCAACGAGCTGGATATTGACCGGGCCTACGAGGCGGTCAAGGTTGCGCCGCGCCATCGCCTTCACACCTTTCTGGCCACCAGCGATATTCACCTGAAACACAAATTAAAAATCGATCGCGAAGGGTGCGTTGATCAGGTCATTAAGGCCGTCAGTTACGCCAAGAGCAAATGCGACGACGTGGAATTTTCGCCGGAAGACGCCGGACGCAGTGACCCGGAGTTTTTAACCGTGGTGCTGGCCGAAGCCATCAAGGCCGGGGCCACCACCCTCAACATTCCCGATACGGTGGGCTACACCACTCCGGAAGAGTTTGGCTGGTTGATGAAATACCTCATCGAAAATACGCCAGGGGCAGAGAACGTTGTCTGGTCTACCCACTGCCACAACGACCTGGGTCTGGCCACGGCCAATACCCTGGCCGGGGTGCAAAATGGCGCGCGGCAGGTAGAGGTCACCATCAACGGCATCGGCGAACGGGCCGGCAACACCAGTTTGGAAGAAATTGTGATGGCCGTGCACACCCGGCCGCAAAATTTTGCCGTTGAAAGCGATATTGATACCACCCAAATTATGCGCACCAGCCGCATGGTCAGCGCCTACACCGGCATTCCGGTGCAGCCCAACAAAGCCATCGTCGGCAGCAATGCTTTTGCTCACGAGGCCGGGATTCACCAGGATGGAATGTTAAAACATCACACCACTTATGAAATCATGCGGCCGGAAACCATTGGCCTGACCGAAAGCGCGTTGGTGTTGGGCAAACATTCCGGGCGACACGCCTTCCGCCGGCATCTGGAAGCGATGGGCTACGACGACCTGAGCAAAGAGGAACTCAACCAGGTCTTCGACCGCTTTAAGCGCGTGGCTGACAAAAAGAAAGTGGTTTCCGACGCCGACATCGAGGCCATCATCACCGACGAATTTTACCAGCCCAAAGAAATCTGGAAACTCAACGGTGTGACGGTCTCCTGCGGCGACAAGGTAAAAGCCACAGCTACCGTCAGCCTGACCGACCCCAACGGCGACGAGATCACCGATGCCGCCATCGGCACCGGGCCAGTGGACGCGGTTTACAAGGCTATCAATCGCATTGTGAACGTGCCCAACATTCTCACCGAGTTCATTGTCCAGGCCGTGACCGAAGGGATTGACGCGCTGGGCGAGGTGACCATTCGCATTCAGCCGGAAAACGGCGAAGACTACGAAACCAATCTGCAAACCGGCCAGCAGGTAATCCGCACCTACAGCGGCCACGGCGCCAGCACCGACATCATCGTCGCCAGCGCCCGCGCCTACATGAGTGCATTGAACAAGATGCTGACCGAGCGTCAGGAGCAGGCGGCCACCGTGCGGCAGAAGTCAACGGAGACGGGTTGATATTCATTCGATCTAACAAGATTTCAAACAAATGGACTTCCCGGAAGCTCTGCCATTCTCAAGGCAATTGATAGCTTCCGGGAAGTTTCATTTTCAATGACGCCGGGAAGAAAGAACAACTCTGGATTTCCGGCCCAGAGCAAATCAAAAAATCAAATATAATTCCAGGGAGCGGAAATTTTTCTACGTTAATACGCTCATTTGAATTTCCTCTCGAAACCTTCGAGGCGGAATAAGCGTGCAACGGATTGCCCCGGCAAACGTATAGTTATTCAGTCAAGTGTGACGCGCAACATTGGAAGGAATCCGGATGAAAAAGACGATCAAATATCTACTGGCCGTATCCATAGTGATGGTGGCAATATTATTTTTGGGTTTTAAAAAGAATATCCAGTGGCAAGGATTACATCAATATGATACTCAGCATTTCACCATCTACTACGAAGATTTAAACCAACAAACGCTCAAAGACATTGAGCAAAAGCTGGAGACAAATTACCCCGCCATCCACCGATTTTTTGGACTGAATGACCAGAGCCGGGGAAAAGTGATTGTATACCAAAATGTGGAACGATTCCAGCGAGCTTATCTGGGCCTCTTTCTGTCTTTTCTGTTTGGCGATTGGGCGGCTGGAGCGGCTTACCAGGATATAGTGCTCATCGCTTCGCCGGAAAATCCAGGCAGTCAGCACACGTATGCAGATATGTTAGACATCGCAGTTCATGAATATGTCCACGCTCAAATTTACCGGCTCAATGAAAATGTCGACATTTGGTTGGATGAGGGCCTGGCCACTTATCTGTCCGGGCAAAAAAGCGCATTATCCCCCATAACGGCCCCTACATTTGAGCAAATGCAAAGCCAAAGTCTGAATGAATTTGCGGAAAACAACGGCTACGCCTGGAGTTATGCGTATGTTGAATATCTGGTGACCACCTACGGGGCCGAAAAAGTGGTTGATTTGGTCAGAACGAATGATTATGAAGGATGTTTGGGACAATCAAAATTGGCTATCTACCAGAAGTGGGTAGATGAGTCAGGGAAGTTGATTGACAAAAAAGTAGGAAAGGAATAAGGAGCAGCATGACCATCATCCCAAATGTTTCTGTGACATGTGGCCGGGAAGGAAATCATCGACCTCACCCCCCGGTCGTTAACTCTGAGCCGCCGGATGTTCAACTGGGGCGCAGCCGGGTCTATCCGGTCGAACGGATCAAAGATATGTGCCTCGAATCGCCGTCGGTTGCGCCCGATTTTCCCGGCACAACTACAGATTTTTACGGCATGAGCCTCACCATCGATGGACTGGCCTTTGAATGTGAGGCTAAAACCATCTGGTTTGCTTGTGGATTAGATGAAGCGGAAGCCAGGCAACTACTTGGCACAATCAAGGGTCATGTTTTTTCTCGCGGGCGCCAGCGTGGGTTATCCACAATTTTGGGCCGACCATTTTCCTCAATAACAAGCTTGCAAAACCCCTGCGTTTCGATAGTACCATAATCGTGCCCGGAATGTCCCGGATAAACAAAGAATGTAACTAAATCTTCAGTACCCGTATTAACAGAACGGTGCGCCCAGCGAGGCGGCACGTAAAGCACTCTCCCCGGCCGTAGTTCCTCCACGGCCCAATCCCCCTCCGGGGTTTCCATCACCATCATGCCCTCCCCCTTGAGGCAATAATAAACTTCTGCCGTTTCCAAAACCGTGTGGAAATGGCCTTTGGTCATAAAATACTCCCGGCCAACTTTACCGGGATGCAAAATCGAAAGACCATGCAGCAACTCACCGGCCACCTCTGGACGTTTGGTTTCATAAACCTCGTACAGCAGCATATCCTCTTGCTCCAGCATGGCTGCGTAGGCCTCGCGGTCGGCATACTGACCTTTCATTGAGGACAACCGGCGTGTAAGGTGGTTGTCGTACCGGGACATAGTTGCTTCGGGGACAGACACCTCAAAAGTAAAGGGGACATCTTTTGCATGTTGCATCAAAACAATCTCCTGAGTATTGAGGACCAGCCGATTGGTAGACCAGGCCAACCGCCATTAAGGTTCAATTACAATCTTCAACGACTCCCGGTTCTCAGCCACGGCAAATGCCTCTTTTACCCGGCGCAACGAGAACCGGCCGCTAACGATGTGGGCCAGGTTGACCCGGCCGCCGTTGACAATATGGGCCGCCTGCCAGCAGTCGCCGGTACTGCATGCCGTGGTGCCGGTAACGTGAAGTTCTTTGTAGTGAATCAGGTTTGAGTCCGACTGGATAGTGGGCCGATCTTTGGGTAGCCCGCCAAAGTAGTTGATCCGCCCAGCGATGGCGGCCAGTTGCAGCGCGCTTTCCAATGCCGCGTGAGCATCCGGCTCATCAACATGGGCCTTTGACGCCAGAAATACCTGCTCCCGTTTGCCAGTCAAAAACTGCCCAATCAGTCGTTCGGGCCCACCATCGCCGTAACTGCTGGCCGTATCAAAGTGGGTGACGCCGTTCTGCAAGGCCGCTTCCATCGCGGTCAGCAACTCAGCGGCCCGTTCACCGGCCCACTGATTGGTTCCAAAAACCGAGCTGCCCAAAGCCAGGGGGTTCAGTTTTTTCTCAATCGGCGGAATAGAAACCAGAGGCATAGCCAGCCGGTCAGTCATTTTCCAGCAGCTCCAGAATAACGCCCAATTTCGAAACACCATCAACGTAGGCGTAACGTCCGCCGGTATATTCACCCTTTTGGACCAGGGGCATGCCTTTTGCGTCCAGATAGGCAATCTTTTCTTTCATCCCCTTAATAGAAAAGGCAATGTGATGAAGACTATCGCCATGCTGGTCAAGCTGATCTTGCCAGGTGCTGGGGCTGCCGAGAGGTTGGATCAATTCCAAAGCCACCTGGCCCAGATCAAAGAAAACTAATTTAGCCCTTGCGTCGGTAGATTTGCCCTTGTATTCTGTTTGGGCCATCTCAACGGGATCGGTGACAATAATATCGGGCACGGGTAAGCCCAAGACATCGGCCCAGGCCCGGGCTTTTGACTCAATGTCTCCAACGATGACGCCTACCTGCACTACCGTGGTGGTGCCAAGCTCTTGATTGCTCATGAACTGGATCTCCTTTATACCTATTCTCCTGGCAGAGCCATTATCCTGTAATGACAGGAAGATAAGCTGGCAGCTATCTTTTGTCAAATAACAACCGGTACTGTTCAATGCCGTACCTCCGATTTTTTGATAAATTATCCTGACGGTAATTGCCGAGGTAGCGGCCAAGTGGTATAATCACCACGTCAATGAAATATGTTGACCGTCATTGACTGGCCATGCCAGCAGTGAACTGAAAACTGAAATTTCATCCACCCTCTCTACGGTGCGAAGTCGCTTGGACCCTGCGATGGGCCGAGACGGCGCTCGAAGCATCAAGAATACGTGTCGGTTAACGTATGTCCATGCCAATGAGCCTTGCGGCCTCCGCCGTGAGGCTTTTTTGTCGCTCTCATTTGAGGGCCAGCCTCGTTTGAGAAGGGAATGCAAATGAGGACAGTGGCTTGACTCCCATCATTCGTCTGGAAAATGTGCACCATACCTACCACATCGATGGCGGGCAGACCGTACCCGCTTTGGCCGGGATTGATCTGACCATCCAACCCGGCGAGTACCTGGCCATTGTCGGCCGCAATGGCTCGGGCAAATCTACCTTGGCCAAACACCTCAACGGCTTACTCCTGCCCACCGAGGGGGAGGTATGGGTTAAAGCTTGGAACACCAAAGAACGCCAGTATCTCCGGGACATTCGCTCTACCGTGGGGATGGTCTTCCAAAATCCCGACAATCAAATTGTGGCCACCATCGTTGAGGAGGATGTGGCCTTTGGGCCGGAGAATCTGGGCCTGGTCCATCCCGAGATTGTCCGGCGGGTGGACTGGTCGCTGGAACAGGTGAGGATGCAGCCCTTTCGGCACCGGCCTCCGCATCAACTTTCGAGCGGGCAGAAACAACGCATTTGCCTGGCCGGGGTGCTGGCCATGCGGCCCGAGGTGCTGATTCTGGACGAGTCCACCGCCATGCTGGACCCGCTGGGCCGGCGGGAAGTGTTGGATATTGCTCAGCGACTCAACCGGGAGCAGGGCGTGACGCTTATTGCCATCACTCATTTGATGGGAGAGGCTGTTTATGCCGACCGGCTGGTGGTGTTACAAGCCGGACGCATCGCCCTGCAAGGCCCGCCCCACGAGTTGTTTAGCCAGGTAGAACGGCTGCGAGAACTGCAAATAGATGTGCCGCAAGTGACCCAACTGGCGCTGGCTCTGCACAAGCGGGTGGGTACTTTTCCCAAAAATATTTTGACAACGACTGAATTCGTTGCGGCGGTCCGCCAACAAAATCCGGCACCCAGGTTCACATCGCCTCATCAACCCAAACAGACAACCTCCAATTTGCCCTCGTCGGCAACCAAACCCATCATTCAAGTTAAGAACCTGACGCATTACTATATGCGCGATACCCCCCTGCAAGTGAAAGCCATCAGTGGAGTCAATTTGGACCTGCACCCCGGCGAAATTCTCGGCATCATCGGCCACACCGGCTCGGGCAAATCCACCATGATTCAGCATCTGAATGCCTTGCTGCGCCCCCACAAAGGCCAGGTCATCATCTTTGGCCAGGAGATTGGCCAGAACAAGGTAGACATCAAAGATATTCGACGCAAGGTTGGCCTGGTTTTTCAACGGCCCGAAAGTCAATTGTTTGAACAATACGTGGGTGACGACATTGCCTACGGGCCGCGCAATCTGAATCTTACCCGAGAAGAAGTGCGGGCCAGAGTACGGCGGGCAATGGAGATTGTGGGGCTTGATTTTGAGGGATTTAAGGACCGTTTGACCTTCACCCTGAGTGGGGGAGAAATGCGCCGCGTGGCTTTGGCCGGAGTGCTGGCCCTGGAACCAACGGTGTTGGTGTTGGATGAACCCACGTCGGGCCTCGATCCTCAGGGGCGCAGAGAACTCCTGGCTTATATGTTGCAGCTTCACCGTGAGCAGGGACGCACGCTGGTGTTGGTTTCGCATAATATGGAAGAACTCGCCCAGGTATGTGACCGTATCTGCGTTTTCAGCGATGGGCAGGTGGTTTTGACCGCTTCCCCCGGTGAGGTATTTAGCCAGCCGCAACTGCTGCATGATTTGGGGCTGGATGTGCCCGCCGTGACCGGGGTGATCAATCAACTGCGGCAGGCCGGCCTCATCAATAGCTCGGAGGCCGTGCTGACGGTAGAGCAGGCGGTGGAGGTTTTAGCGGGAGTGTTATGAGTCAATTTGAACTTTTGCGCAACATCACCATCGGCCAATATATCCCCACCAACTCGGTTGTGCACCGGCTCGACCCGCGAACCAAGTTGCTGGCTGCGTTATCGCTGATTCTGGCGGTTTCGTTCAGCCGGGCCATCATTCCGCTGGTCATTGTGCTTATCGGCACACTCCTGTTGGCCAAAATGGCCCGAATTCCTATCAATTACCTTGGGCGGGGCATTGCGCTCGGTTTGCCTGTTTTGGCGCTTATTTTTTTCTTTCAGCTCCTGTTTCAAGGGTGGGCCGAACCGGCCGGGCGAGTTTTTTTTGAATGGGGTTGGCTGCGGATTACGCGCTTTAGCCTGCATTTAATCGCCATCGGCCTGCTACGCATCACCTGTTTCATCTTCCTCACCAGTCTCTTTACCATGACCACCACCACCACCGAAATTACGCACGGCGTTGAAAAACTCTTGAATCCTTTCCGTCGGTTTGGCGTCCCATCGCACGAGCTGGCCCTGATCAATATGATTGCCTTGCGTTTTGTGCCAACGTTTGCCGAAGAAATGGAACAGGTAATGAAAGCGCAGGCCAGCCGGTGTGCCGACATTGACGGCGGCAGAAAATTCTGGCGACCCGATAGAGCGGCCCGAACCTATCTTCCGCTGATCGTGCCTCTTTTTATCAGCGCCTTTCGCCGGGCCGAGGAATTGATCTGGGCCATGGAAGCCCGTGGTTACCTTGGCGGTAACGGCCGGACCAAGTTTGTTGTTCTCAAAAGTGATACCCGCGATTATCTGGTGGGGGTAACGGTATTTGTTGTTTCGCTTCTGATTGTGCTGCTGCCCTGGCCATCGATACGTGATCTGCTAGATTTACTGGGCTTTGCCAATGGGTTATAAGTGACTCGATTTAAGCAAAACCTACTCTTTAACAAATTACAAACGGAGGTTCATACAAATGAAAGACATATCAACAAGCTCACCTTTATTGGATACCCGAAAGATTGTGATTACCGGCGTGTTAGCCGCCATTGCCATCTTGCTGGGTATCACCCGATTGGGATTCATTCCGGTGCCCAATATTTCGGGTAATGCCACCATTATGCACGTACCGGCCATTATTGGTGGGGTGATGGAGGGGCCGGTGGTGGGGCTGCTGGTTGGCCTTATTTTTGGCATTTTCAGTTGGCTACAAGCCACTAACCCCATGTTTGCCGACCCGATTGTGGCGGTTTTGCCGCGCCTGTTCATTGGGGTAACAGCCTACTATAGTTACGCCCTGTTTAAGAACTGGAACGAATATGTGGCCCTTGTTGTGGCCGCCGTGGTCGGCACCCTGACCAACACCATTTTGGTTCTCGGCGCGATTGTCCTGCGGGGATACCTGCCCGTTGAGGCCCTCATCCCGATCATCCCCCAGGCCATTGCCGAGGTCATCATCGCCGTAGTAATCACGGTGACGGTGGTTATGGCCTGGAAACGCCTTGAAAAAGGGAGCGGAAAATCTTCTATTTAAGGTGCACCTATGTTACTAACAATTGACATCGGCAATACTAATATTACGTTGGGTCTTTTTGAAAACAGCCAGTTGGAATATCATTGGCGCCTCAAAACAGATCACGAACGGATGGCGGACGAATACGGTTTGATGGTGGTGGGATTGATGCAACTCCGGCAGGTAGATTTCAAACAGATCAACGGTGTAGCTATTGCCAGTGTGGTGCCGCCGATAACCCAGATTTTTACCAGAATGGTGGGCCGATTCTTCGACCAGACCCCCCTGGTGGTGGGCGCCGGGGTCAGAACCGGCATTCAAGTTCGGTACGACAGCCCGCGCGACGTGGGAGCGGACCGCATTGTAGACGCAGCGGCGGCTTACAAACTCTACGGCGGGCCGGCCTGCGTTGTAGATTTTGGCACCGCCACCGTTTTTGACGCCATCTCTGAAAAGGGCGAGTACCTGGGCGGGGCTATTGCACCGGGCATTGGCATTGCCGCCGAAGCGCTCTTCAGCCGCACCTCAAAACTGCCCCAGGTCGACCTGGTTCGCCCGCCCCGTGCCATCGGCGCTAACACCGTCTATGCTATGCAGAGCGGGCTGATTTTTGGCTACGTTGGTCTGGTAGAAGGAATGGTTGCCCGTTTCAGAGAGGAATTAGGCAAAACCATGCGCGTCATCGGCACGGGCGGGCTGGCCGAAACCATCGCCCGGGAAACCAACGTGATTGAGGTGGTCAACCCCTGGCTTACCCTGCAAGGATTGCAAATTGTCTGGGAGATGAATCAAGGGTACAGGGCAGCTTGAGATGGCAAAATCTTTTTCACAGGCAGAGAAATAGGATGGCAACGATCAAAGTGCTGGAAAATAAACGCATCGTTCTGGGAGTTACGGGGGGGATTGCGGTTTATAAATCGGCCACGATTTGCAGCCGATTGGTGCAGGCCGGGGCCGTGGTAGACGTGGTGATGACGGAAGCGGCCCAGGAATTTGTCACCCCGCTAACATTCCAGGCCCTGACACACCGGCCTGTTCATACCGATATGTTTGAAATCACCGCCAGGCAAAACATTGTCCACATTTCCCTGGCCGACGCCGCCAACTTGCTGCTCATTGCCCCGGCCACGGCCAACACCATTGCCAAGCTGGCCAACGGGCTGGCCGACAATCTTCTCACCGCGGTTGCTCTGGCCACACCGGCCCCCACCCCCATTCTGCTGGCCCCGGCAATGGAAACCGATATGTGGCTGCATCCGGCCACGCAGGCGAATATGGAAAAGTTGCGTGGTTGGGGAGTCAACGTGGTTGGTCCGGCAGAGGGGCGATTGGCTTCGGGGGCGATGGGCCCCGGGCGGATGGCCGAGCCGGATGAGGTGGTGAGTATGGCCCGGATTATCCTGGCCCGTAACCGCGACCTGGCCGGGCAGCGCGTGGTGGTCACCGCCGGAGGCACCCGCGAAGCCATCGACCCGGTTCGCTATGTAAGCAATCATTCCAGCGGCAAAATGGGTTATGCTATTGCCGAAGTGGCCCGCGACCGGGGCGCACAGGTGATACTGATTACCACAGTCAACCGGCCGGAACCTTTTGGCGTTGAAATTGTGCAGGTTGAATCGGCTCAACAGATGTTGGAAGCCGTCCTGCCTGCGACTCGTGAGGCCGACATTCTGGTGATGGCGGCAGCAGTGGCCGATTTTCGGCCTAAAACTATGGCCGAACAAAAGATAAAGAAAAAAGGCGACACGCAGGGTTTGACCCTGGAAATGGTGCGCAATCCTGACATTTTGGCCGAGGTGGCGAATCAAAAATTGGCAGGGTATGGCCCTCACCTCACCGTGGGCTTTGCCGCCGAAACAGAGGATTTAATAAAAAATGCCAAAAGTAAACTCAAACGAAAAAAACTGGATTTGATTGCGGCCAACAATGTTGCCGCCGCCGACGCCGGGTTTGCCGTAGACACCAATCGAGTTACTCTGCTGGCCGGGGATGGTAGCATTGAAGAATTGCCCTTGATGAGCAAAATCGAGGTAGCGGAGAAGATTTTTGATGCGGTGTTACGTTTAGAACAGGCTAACGGCTAAAACGAACTCGCCGCCCGGCCATAACTCATCTCATCCATTGCAGCCAACATATCGCGCATGCCCGACAGATGTTCCTGCAAATTTTCGTCGAGACGATGGAGCCGTTTCTCATTAAAATCCCCTCTGGCCACAATGAGCAACATTTCGGCGTGAGTGGTGCCCAGGTCGCTGGCGATTTTGTGGATTTTTAATTCGGCCTGGGTCTGGAAAGATTGTAGCTCTTTCAGGATAGCCAGATGCTGTTTTTTGCTTTCTAACAGCCGGCGCATGTGGATGGCTTCTTTGCCGTTGGCCGTGAGTATTTGGCGCCGCAAGATGTCAATCTCCAGCGAGGCCTGCCGCACTTCACGAGTCAAGTTACGCTGGTTGTATAGTTTGGCCAGGCCATGTTCCAGCTTGTTCAGGCTGGCCAGCCACTCGTTGACCGGCTGGATGGTCAGGTTCAAGCGGTCGCGCATGGGGCCGGGCGGGTATTGCTGCGCCACCTGCATAATCGAACGCCCGTAATGGCGGGACTCCTTCAATGATCGAGTCACCGAACGTGGTAGCGACGAGGCGCCAAATCCTTGCGCCATCCTGGCGACAAGCTTGACCAACATGTAGGTCAAGGCTCCTGCGCCCAAAATAACAACTACCAAAATAATGAAAGCTACAATGATAAAAACTTGCGGCATAACCCGGGTCCTTTCCCCCAGAATATTCCCCACACCTTATTATAGCACAAAATAATAAATTTCCGAAGATTATTTCGTCGGCAAATCGAGTCCGGGAGCGAGACTGAGAAAATCAGCCATGACCTCGAGGCGCAATCCAACCGGTACGGCTGAATCCCTTACATATCATTTTATACGCGCCGGTTGACAAAAAGTTGCACAATTGCTACAAAAAATCGTAATCCCGCGCCCGGCGGTGACTTTTGTAAAAAAATTTGTTTCGTTTAAAATAGAGGTTGAATTCCAGGTAACCAACCGGACTCCCCGGTGATTGCCCAGGAGGTGAATATTTGGACCATCGTTGTTTATCCGCCCACCGATGGTCAGGATACCGTCAAACGCTCAAAGCGCAATTGTGTAAAAATAAGGGGCGATGATTGTGTCTTGCAGACAGTTATGGAGTCGAAAAGAATGTCGCAAAACATCAGAATTTTAACCCGTATCCTCTTTGGCCTGGCCTTAACGGCCATTGTCTTGGTGATGTTATGTATCCTTATCAACGTTTTCCTCCAGCCGCCAGTGGCCACGGCGCAAGAGCCGCCGGATGGCAAACTACCTCCTGTTCTCATTGACGAGGAGACCCTGGCCACCTTTGGGCTGTCGGCAGAGGATATTCAAGCTACCGAGGTATTGAGCTACGATCTGGAAATTGTCAAAACAACTTCAATCGTGTCGGTGACAACCGGCAGCCCGGTGACCTTTAGTGTGGTGATTACCAATCGCGGCCCGGATACAATACCGGCCTTCTTTTTCAAGGATACTTTTCCGCCGGAAATGCAAAACGTTCATTTCCTGTTCAGCGCGCCAGCCATTTCCAACCACGACACGATACCGCTGTGGTTTGTGAACCAAACCCTGCCCGCGGGAAGTAAGGTAAATGTAACCGTAACCGGCATTCTATCCTCAACCTATTCAAAAATGGTTACCAACAAGGCTGAAGTAATCCCCTTTGCCATCAATGAAATTACTTCTACCAATAATAGCTCTGCGGTCAACGTAAATATTATTGGAAATAGCTCATTGACCATAATTTTTCTACCCCTCATTAACAAAGCCCCACCCAGGGTGCTGGTATATTACGACAGCTTCTCCAGCAGCTCAAGTGGTTGGACCACAGCCGATGACTCTGACTGCAACAGAAGTTATAAGGACAATGAGTACCAGATGGTAGCTGACGCTAATGAGGCCTGTTTTACCCCTGCCCCAACCGGGGCCGAAGTTACCAATGGCTATGGAGAATTCCAGGTGTCGGCCCGGGTGAGTGACGGCGATGGCAACTTTGATTATGGGATTTATATCAATGGGGCGGGCGGAGATAATTACTATCTTTTCAGAGTAAAACCTGATGATGATTGTGGTTGGAAATTAGTCCGACGCAAGAGCGGCACATCAACCACCATTGGTAGTGGCGGATGCGTGTCGGCCATCAATAGAGGCACCGCAAAAAATACCCTGACCATTAAACACGACAAAAATGGAGCAATTACGCTTTACATCAATGGGACGCAAATATTCTCAATTAATGATGGCAACGCTCTGACCAGCAAGGGTACGGGATTATTTGTAGAAGCAGACGACAACGAAGATATTACCGTCCGCTTTGATGATTTTAGGGTTTATACCGTCCCCTGATAGGAACCGTCAAACGCATCCGGTTTTTGGTGGGGGCAGGTTTAAGACCTGCCCTCGTTCTATCCCAAAATTGGGACAGACCCGTAACCGGCAGCCGCGTCCTCGGCGCTGGCAATCCGAATACCTTCTTGCTCATCAACCCGGCTAAGCAGAAAGCCACCCACGATAAAAAACACCACCAGGGCAACAATGCTCAAACGGCTGGAGCCGGTCATCTGGCCGATGACGGCAAACAGAAACGGCCCGACGATTCCAGCGGTGCGAGAACTCATCTCGTAAAAGCCAAAAAACTCGGCCATTTTGGCCTTGGGCGACATCGCCCCAAACAGAGAGCGACTCAACGCCTGCGAGCCGCCCTGCACCGTGCCCACCATAAAAGCCAGCACCCAGAAATGCCAGGCTACAGACATAAAGTAACCGCCGATGGAGATAAGGGTATAAATTGTTAAACCCAGGTAGATGCTGGGTTTGGGGCCAATCCGTTTGGCCAGCCAGCCAAAAGCAAAGGCAAAGGGAATCCCCACAAATTGGGTCATCAATAACGCGCCAATCAAGGCCGTGTCGCCAATGCCAATTTCGGCTCCATAAATGGTGGCCATCTTGATGATCGTACCAATGCCGTCGTTGTAAGCCCAAAAAGCCACCAAAAAGAGAAATAATTGCTTGTAATGTCGAATTTCTCGAAACGTACGGTTGAGTCGCTGAAAACCGGCTACCACCGGATTGAGGCGTTGACCCTGGCCGGAGGCCGGTGGTTCCGGCACGTTCCGCAGCAATGGAATGGAAAAAACTGCCCACCAAATAGCGACACTTACAAACGAAAGCCGTGCCGCCAGGCCTTTATCAGCCATAAATTGAATCATCGCCAGATTGACCGCCAGCAAGAGACCCCCGCCCAGGTAACCAAAAGCATAGCCTCGGGTCGAAACCTGATCAATATCACCTGGCCGGGCCACGTGTGGCAGCAACGAATTATAAAACATATCGGCGGCGGCAAACCCAAAGTTGCCAAAGATAAAGAACAACGAAGCTCTGAACCAGTCGCCCGTGGTTACCAAATAGAGCAAAGCCGAGGATAAAATACCGATAGCTGCAAAAAAGGCCAGAAAACGCTTTTTGACCCCCGAAAAATCGGCAATAGCGCCCAGGATAGGGGCCAGCAGGGCCGCAATCAACAAAGCAATGCTGGTGGTGTAACCCCAATACACGGTGGCCTGGTTGCCGGGCAAATCTGCCCCGGCTACGTTGCTGTAATAAACCGGCAACACCGTGGCCATGATGGTGGTGACAAAGGCCGAATTGGCCCAATCATACATGGCCCACGAATTGACAACTTTGCGATAGGCTTTTTCCGTCTGGTTGGCCATTTCCCCCAAGGTTACGTTCATGTTTAATTCTGCTCCTCCCTAAATAAAATTCGCGGGCAATCTTGAACATTGCCCGCGAGCATTATACCACATCATCGGTGAGGTAAAATATGAGATGGTTGATTTGGCCTTATATACTCAACAGCGTCATAAAATAACACAAATCCGCAGAGAATCTTGTTACTTTTTAATGCTGTTGAGTATAACTAAGCGCCTCCCCTACTCCGGCGAAACCGCGCAGCGGAATCCAACATTGGTATAAAATATAAAATCACCATCCAGTCGGGATAAGCAATGGGCAACCAGGGCATCATTTTTCCATGAAGCTCCCCTCAATACACGAAAGCCGGTTGCCTGCCGATTCTCTCGGCCGTCGTTGGGGTCATAGGGATAAGGGCGATACAGACTATTGGTCCATTCCCAGACATTCCCCACCATATCAACTAACCCTTCCGGCGTATCGCCTTGCGGGGAAAATTGACCAACCGGACTGGTTCCACCCAGGCCCGTCTCCTGGCAATTACAATAATGTCCGTGTTCAAATTCGTCACCCCAGGGATAACGCCGTCCATTCAAACCACGCGCCGCGCGTTCCCACTCGGCTTCAGTGGGCAGACGTTTGTTGGCCCAGGCGGCATAAGCCATGGCATCTTCCCAGGTAACCAGAACCACCGGATGGTCATCCATACCCTCAGGGTACGTCCGCGTTTCCGGGTTCCAATTATAGGCCCGGCTGTCACACCAACTTACATCATAGGACGGAACAGGGTAATTCGTGGCATCAACAAACCGTTTGTAGTCGGCGTTGGTTACCGGCCAGACGTCAATATAAAAAGATGCGACATGTACTTCATGAGCCGGCTCGTAATTGGGGTTACCATCGTTGCTCCCCATGACAAACGTTCCACCCTCGATAAACACCATATCCTTTCCATCATCAGGCCACACAATCACAGAGGCCGTCGTGTCGTCAAGAGAACTTGCAGGTTTTTGGGTCATTGCCTACCTCCTTGATTAATCTGAAGATGGATTAATACCTGTAACTTACACCAAAGACTTCGGTGCCCAATCAAATCCTATCAGCTTCATCAACCTACCACGCCACATCATAAGCCAACACGCAACCGCCCAACCAAATATGATCACCCGGCTTTAACTGAACGGCCTGGCCCATTAACAACATTTCCCCATTCAATCGCGTGCCAAATCCGCTACCTGAATCTTCTACATAGGGCAGACCACTACGCCAGGAGATTATGGCATGGCGGCGCGAAACCCGGGCCGAAACTTCACCTTCCTTACCGAGATCGATGCCAGGCTTAAAATCAACGTAGGCATCAGACCGCCCAATAATGATTTCGTTGGGTGGAGCAATGGGCACCCGGCGTCCCGTGGGCGTCACGACAATTATATGCCGGACATGATTGGTGGGAGATATCGTCAACAGATGGGTGGGCACTGCATCATACAACAACAATGTTTGACCTAAATTGACCCGATCGCCAGTTTTCAGTTGGCGAGGCAAACCAGACTCGATCCGTTTACCATTGATGAGCACGCCATGACGACTCCCAAGATCTTCAATAGTATGGCGACCGTTTGCGCCGACAATTTTGGCATGCCGCCGCGATACTGAATTAGCCTGTCGATCTTCGTAACTCAGATCAATATCGGGTGGAATACCGATGCGAGGATCAAAACGGCCCAAGACTATTTCCCCATTAACCGGCAAGGTGATGTGCCGCTCATTGCTACCAATGGTAAACCAATGAGGTCGGCGGGCTTCAGGCTTCTGGCTTCGCTCACGTACCGGCGGCGACGGCGATGGTGGCGTCACCGGCCCGGTATCACCAATCATTTCTGGCCGTTCGTCCATTGAGATAGACTGGTTTGGGGATGATAACCACTTCGGGGAAGATTCGGCGGCAGATTGTGCCTCAGGGGAGGCCGGTGGGTTAAATTCAACCTGAACTGAGGCGGAGGCAGTTTCGGAACCAGACTTGGTAGATGATGATGACAACTGCCTGAGTTTGGGCCGCGAAGAGGAAGGGAGTGATTTAAGCTTGGGAGAACCAGATGCATCAGACACAGGGCGCAGATAATCGGGGCGTTGTTTGGCTGCTCGGCTGGCTTCCTCTTTACTTTCGCGGGCCTCGCGCAAACGCCGACTCAACAATGATCCGGTGGAAATCTTCTTGGCTCGTTCTTCCTCAGCCTTCACCAGTAAACAATTCCTTTGTAAACGATCCCACACCTTTAAAGTGTCGGTCCGTGCCTCAAAAGCAGCCTTAAGCATCTGCTTGACGCTGGGGGAATTGTCACTTTCGGAAATACACCGATTCCGAATGGGGCATTTTCGGCAATTATATTTGTACATTGCCCCTCTATTTCCTCTTCTTAAAATAGCCCGAATATCATCAGTATAACCGTTGCCAGGCAACGTGTCAATAAGGTCATTATACCTATTTTCTAACCAGATACAAGGAGTTAACGACCAGCCCCCCCTTTAAGCCTATTGAAAACTCAACGAGCCCGTGGTATCATGGCGGTAAGTTAGGCCAAAGTATCTTCCAACTTATCTGTTCCTTAAAAATCGACCCGTAACAGGTGAGACCCTGCGGTAAGTCTGATTTCTTCATGGCGCCTGTTCCAACCGCTTCCTTTCGAGGTCTGCCGAAAGAAAAATACTGTTGGCTCTGTTTTACCTGTTTTTTATTTAAGCGGCAAGATAGAGCCAGAATTCACCCTAAATCTGGCTCTTTTTGTTTTAACCAAACTTTCACTATTGGGCAAAGAAAGTGAGGTAAAGATGAAGGCTCAGAAAATTCGTTCAAAAATAGGGCAAATCACGGCTCTGGCTATATCGGCCTTGATGATGACCATTGTCCTGGGACAGGCTAACCAGCCCGTTGAGGCGCAATCAGATTCATCATTGGTATTCATCGAAAATGTGGGGCAATTTGAAAACTCGATTCGCTTCCAAACCTTTGGCAGCGCCACCATCTTCTCTCTGGCTCACGACGCCCTCTGGTTCACCGTCGTTGAAAACTCAGCCGGAGGTGAAGCAGACCGTCCCGGCGTCCAGTCTATGGAGACAGCATCTGGCCGTGAACCACGGCCAGGAATCAATCTCAAAATGAGTTTCCCTGGCGCCAATCCCCATCCCCCCGTCGAACCCTTCAACCGATTGCCGACCCACGTATCCTATTTTCACGGCAGCAACCTGACCGGCAGACATACCGACGTGCCGGTTTGGGGTGGCGTGCGGTACATGGACCTCTACCCTGGTATTGATTTGGAAATTACGGGCCACGATGGGCAACCGGCGCTGCGCCTGGTGCAAAAAGATAGAGCCGTATCAACGCAAAACTCAATCGAAGTTCAAGATATAACCCTCCAGGTCGATGGCACCGAAGCCCTCTCCCTGGACGATGCCGGTCGTCTGCAAGCGGCCACCTCCTTAGGCCAATTCACTTTGCCGCTGCTGAAAATTGCAGACGCAGAAGCTCAAATTGCCCAGGCCGGTCTGGCCCCAACCATCGCGGGCAATATCGTAACGCATCCCTTGTCGGCAGCTTCTACGCCCAATGATTTCCCGGCGCAAATTGCCAGTGTGTCGGACCTGGTCTATAGCACCTTTCTGGGCGGCGCAGGCGATCTTGATAGCAGCCGGGGCCTGGTGGTTGATGCGGCCGGTCACGCCTACGTAACGGGTCAGGCCTATAACAACTTTCCTACCACCCCTGGCGCGTTCGACGCCACCATCGAGGGCGTTTTCAGCGATGCCTTTGTGGCTAAAATCAACCCCGATGGCAGCAGCCTGATTTACGCCACCTTTTTGGGCGGCTCAGACTACGACACGGCCACCGGCATTGTTGTTGATGAGACCGGCCACGCCTACCTGGCCGGTTATACTACCTCCCTCGATTTTCCCACCTCCCCTGCCGCCTTTGACCACACCCTGGCCGGTGAGTCCGACGCCTTTGTCGCCAAGTTCAATCCCACCGGCACGGCCCTACTTTTTGCCACCTACCTGGGCGGCACGGACAATGAGCTTTGTTGGGGCATTGACGTGGACGGCGAGGGTAACGCCTACATCACCGGCTTCACCCCCTCGCCCGATTTTCCCACTACCCCTGGCGCTTACGATACCGAAATTGACACCTGGTACGACGTGTTCGTGGTCAAACTGAATCCCGACGCCAGCGACCTGCTCTACGGCACCTTTGTGGGCGGCAACGATGCCGATTATTCCTTTGCCGGGGTTGCGGTGGACGACAGCGGCAACGCTTACGTGTCGGGTTACACCCACTCCACCAACTTCCCGACGACGCCCGGCGCGCTGGACGCCACTTACAACAACCAGGAAATCTTTGTTTTCAAACTGAACCCCACCGGCAGCGATTTGGTCTACTCTACCTACCTGGGCGGCACCAAAACCGAGTACGCCGAAGATATTGTGGTGGACGGTTTGGGCAACGTCTATCTCACCGGCAATACCCGCTCCCCCGATTTTCCGGTAACCGCTGGCGCATTTGACCCCGATTACAACAGCGAGGTGGAAGAATACGAGGGCGACGCCTTTGTGGCTAAATTAAATTCCACTGGCAGCAGCGTGGTTTTTGCCACCTACCTGGGGGGCAGCGGCGAGGACATCGGCCACGCCCTGGCTTTAGGCAGCAACGATTCCATTTATGTAACCGGCGAAACCGCTTCCGGTGACTTTCCCACCACACCCAATGCGTTTGATCCCATTTTCGACGCGGGGGAGGAAATGTTCCCCCCGCCTGATGTTTTTGTGACCAGGTTGACCGCCGACGGCGCCGGCCTGGCCTACTCTACCTACCTGGGCACGGCCGAGGGTTACGACCAGGCCTACAGCCTTGATGTGGATGCCAGTGGCAACGCCTATCTCACCGGGCCTACCAGTTCCGCCGACTTCCCTATTTCCGAGGGCGCTTTTGACTCAACCTTAGAAGGTTTCAAGGACATCTTTGTCACCAAATTGGCCATCGGCAGCTACGAGCCGGAACCAACCCCCTTACCGACCTACGATTGCGCCCCCACTACCCTGGGCACCATTCCCGTGGGTAACACCCCGCGCGGTATTGCCCTGGACGTGGCCAAACAGCGGGTCTACGTGGCCAATTACGGCGATAGCAGCGTTACTGTTATCAATAGCGGCTCCAACCAGGTGCTTGAATCCCTCACCGGCATCTCCTCGGCCAACGGTATTGTTTATGATGGGCTGCACCACATGCTGTGGGTGACCAATTACGACACCGACCAGGTCACGCCCATCGAAGTCAACGAGGATGCCACCGGCTTCAACGTTCTGGCGCCGGTAGATGTGGGCGACGGGCCGTGGGGCGTCGTTTTTGACCCCATCTACGGCTATCTCTACGTGGCCAACAGTTTGGGTAACTCGGTTTCGGTCATTAACGTTGCCTCCCGCACCGTCGAAACCACGCTCACCGAAACTTTCAACCGTCCCTTCCACATGGCCACCACCCCGGTCACCGGCAAGGTATACGTGGCCAACTCCGGCCATAACTCGGTCACCGTCATCAAAGGAACCTCAATTGATAGCGTGGTTCAACTCTGGGACAGCGGCCCGGCCTACGGCATAACCGTGGACGAAACCCGCAATATTGTTTACGTGGCTACGGTGGCCTCTAATCGTATTGTGGCCATCGGCACGCTCAACGGCCAGCCCGACCAGTTCCTGGGTTGGGCCGCCTTCTATCGCGGCTTTGGCAACCGCAATCGCCCGCTGCCGTTACGCGCCATTGCCGTCAACCCCGACATCGGGCCGAGTTACGATGGCGGTCACATTTGGGCTACCACGTCAACAACGGATGGCAGCGAACTGAATCAGGCCCTGTTCATTCCCAAGGGCTGGAGCAGCTACTTCCACGTTCCCTTTGCCCAAAGTGTGGGCGACAATCCCACCGAAGGCATTGCCGTAGACCGGATCAACGATCTGGTTTACGTGGCCAGCGGCAGCACTACCGGCACCCTCACCATTATTGGCGACCACGCCGACCAATGCCCCGTGGTCACCCCGGCCACCATCCCGGACGGCGCCAACGATTTTGGCCTTGACATCTTCTCCCGCCAGGCCCTGGCCAACGGCGATGCTAACCGTGATGGGTTAGTGGACATTTTCGACCTGACCTTCATCGCCGCCCGCTACCACACCACCGATTACCGGGCCGACGTCAACGGCGATGGCCTGGTAGACATATTCGATCTGACCCTGACCGCCAGCCGGTACGGGCAGAGTGTGCCCGGCAGCAACTGATCTCCCTGGCGGCTTGTATGGCCTGGCCCGCCAAATCCTCCTCCGCCCTGTCGACGGGGGAGGGTTCCAATTTGCTTGCCTGTCTGATTCAAGTATAATCCCGGCAACTTGGGTCAAGGAGAGGCCGGGGCAAAGCTCGATCTGAACGCCGATGCGTAACGCATGGGCGTTTTTTTGTTTCGGAACCCGGCCCCTTATCGTCACTCACAGGAGGCGCAAATCTATGAACCAACGAATTTTATTCACCCTTCACCCCTCATCCCTCATCCTTACTTTAGCCCTTACTTGCTTGCTTCTGACCGGCTGTGGGGACACCTCCTCCCCCACTGCCATCGTTCTCCCTCCCTCGGCCACGCCGAGCAACACCCCTGCCCCCACCGAGACGCCCTCCCCCAGCCCCACCTCCACTCCCACTTTGAATTTGCCCGTCCTGGCCAGCACCCCCGTGCCGATGTCCAACGAGCCGATTACCCCGGAGAATGTGGACCAAATCCAGCAGTTGGCGGTGTGGGGCAAGGGCCGGATCGAGCAGTTGGCCTATAGTCCAGACGGTAAGTATCTTGCGGTGGGGACAACTGCCGGGGTGTGGATTTACGATGCCGAAACACTGGAAGAACTCCGCTTTATCAACACCGGTAACTTTGTGCTTAGTTTGGCCTTTACCTCAGATAGTAGAAAACTGGTCACTGATGTGGGGACCAGCACCGTAATGACCTGGGATGTAACGACAGGGGAGAAGTTGGATAGCATACAAGTGCGTGACGGTTTTTTGAGCAGTGGGGCCGGTTCAATTCCGCAGAGCGTCTTTTCTGCTGGAGCAAAGTTGTTGATAGCAACGTTGGATGATTGGACTGTGGGTTTATGGGACGTTGCCGGTGGAAAACACCTGCGTACTATCGGCCAGATTTTTGAAATGGGACGTGATGGTATCAAGACCCTGGCGATTTCACCGGATGGAACACTTTTGGCAACAGGAGGTTACTCGGAGATTAAGGTCTGGGATGCGCGGGCGGGAGACCTCTTGTACTCCTTACCCGGCTTGGAGAAAACTATATATTCGTTAGCTTTTTCCCCCGGTGATAAGGCAACGATGCTGTTGGCTGTAGAAGGAAACGAGGGACAAGTGCAATTGTAGAATGCCAAATCCGGCACGCTTGCGCATACCATCCCAACCCCGTCCTCATACGTTGGCGCATTTGCCTTTTCGTCAGATGGAAAGCTACTGGCTGTAGCAACATCTGAACCCTCCGCTGAACCTGATACTCCAAATACCCCCATCGTTCAGATATGGCAGGTAACTGATGGAACTCTTCTACGAACACTTAAGGAAGACGTAGGTGGCGCTAGCCTCGTTTTCTCACCGGATAGTCAACAGTTTGTTTCCCATTCTTCGAAGGGCGTAATACAGAGCCGGGACAGTGAAACCGGGAAAATAATTGGCATCCAGACGGGTTTCGTTCGTACACCATTGCCGGCGTTTTGGACGGAAGATAGGCTGTTTATTTCCAACGCACTAGACAACCAGATTGACTTGTGGAACTTAGAAACCGGACAGGTAATCAAGACCCTGGAAGGACATCAAAGCCTGATCACGAATCTGGTTCTATCTGATGACGGCAGTACACTGGTTTCTGCTGAAGAGTGGGGAGACACCATCCATCTGTGGGATCCGGCCACCGGTGAAAACTTGGGAGTGTACAGGGCTTATATTTACAGAGGTGAGGCTAAGGGACTGGCTATCTCTCCTGATGGTCAATTGATAGCTGAGGGTGAGAGCGCCCGAGGCAGAAATCCAGGAGTGGTTTATCGCCGCGATGGTCTGGACAATAACCGGTGGTTGTACCAATTACCGGGGGAAAATGGATATAGAGATCCGGTTTTTTCACCCGACGGGCAGAAAGTGGTTTCGTTTTTTGGGGTGACCACGATCGCTATATCACGAGCCGAGACCGGAGAATTGTTACATAAGTTAGAGGTTGGAGAAGACTTGGGCGAAGGGTTAGCTTTTTTCCCGGATGGCCAGACACTGGCCATCGGCACCCAAACCGGAACCGTCCAACTTTGGGACACTGATACCGGAACTTTGCTTGATACACTAAATAATGGTGTGAGAAATAACTATTATGTGTCGAGTCTGGTCTATTCTCCTAACGGCCAGATTTTGGCTATGGGAATGTATGATCTCAAATTACGCTTTGGGGCATTAATCCCCACCGTTGAATTGTGGGATGTTGAACAAGGTGTGCTTCTAGGGACGATAGAAGATTATCAAGGCAACATCATTCACCTTGAATTTTCACCGGACGGCGGGTTACTGGCCACGGCCTCTTTAGATGGCACGATGCGCCTGTGGGGCATACCGTCCGAATAGAGTTTAACCGTTGACAACAAAATTCTTCATAATCGACTGTATTTTTGCTTTCGTTTGTTCAATTCACTGTCATTAGGAGGGACAATCCATGTATCAGCATCATGTTCACACATTATTTAGAGCCAATCATTTTACCTTGATTCTTACCTTAGCTATGGGCTTGGTCGGAATACTGGGGCTGACGCCAATGGCCGTGACCGAAGTCACAGCCCAGACATCAACCAGCACCCCCATGCCAACCGTTACCCCGACTCCATATCGCCAGCATAGAATCCAGACCACGGGTAAAAATCCATCGAGGGAGGGGTCATCCACACCAGAAGCGCCCATGCCCGATGATCTCAGGAATGGGCGTTTTTGCGCCTTCATATCTGCGGAGGAAACAATATGATGAACAAGGAAGTTTTTGGTGTCATTATCGGAACAATGCTCTTGCCCCTCATCCTGACCGGCTGCCGCAGCGAGCCGCCGCCCACCGCCATCGTCCCATCCCCCTCGGCCGCGCCGAGCGATACCCCTGTCCCCACCAAGACGCCTTCCCCCAACCCCACGGCTATTCCTGCCTTGACCCTGGGTGAAATCGAAGGGCCCGTCCTGGTCGGCACTCCCGTGCCAATGCCCAACGAACCCATCACCCCGGAGAATGTGGACCGGCTTCAGGAATTAGCGGTGTGGGGTAAGGGGCAGGTCAAGCAAATAGCTCACAGCGCTGACGGCAAATTCTTGGTCGTGGGTTCAACATCTGGAATTTGGCTGTACGATGCCAAAACTCTGGAGATGATTCGCTTTAGGCAGACCATAGATGAAGTTACAAATCTGATTTTCTTGCCGGATAACGAAACAGTGATGGCCCAAGTAGGAAGTAATACTATCATTCGCTGGAATGCGACAACTGGAGAACTGCTGGGCAGTTGGAATGTAGGCGTCGGCGTGCTCAGAAATACTGCCCTCGCCCCGGATGGGATGATATTGGCTTCTGCTCTTGAGGATGGACAAGTGGGTCTCTGGGACATAGAAAGCGGTCGTCTTCTCGAAACATTGGAAGGTCGGTTGGAAGCCAAAAAGCTTGTAACCGGTCTGGCTTTTTCTCCTGATGGTGCCCTGCTGGCTTCTACAGCGACGGGCAACACCATTCGGCTATGGGAGGTTAAGACCACCAATCTTTTGTATACTTTACCTGGTCACAGTAACTCCGCATCTACTGTGTTCAAACTCTTATTTTCACCCGATGGTGCAATCCTTGCTTCAGCATCATCGGATGTTCGGTTATGGCAAGTGGAAACAGGTACACTATTGCATACCTTAGTGCGACACGACAGCGGACCATAGTATAGTTTTGGTCCAATTTCAAAGGGCAGCATATCGTAGAGTTTAAGTCATACAGTAACCGTC
>JAFGNV010000194.1 GCA_016926805.1 Anaerolineae bacterium | reverse complement strand
GGCCTGCCCGCCGGTGTAAAAGTGGTCGTAGAAACGCATCTCCAGGGGATTGAAGCTAATGTTAAAAGCCTCGCGTTGGATGGCGTCCAGTTGGGGGTCCACCAACACCCAGCGCGATTGCTCGGCGTCCCAGTATTCGGTGACCCAGTGGTCCTCGTTTTTGTGGCTGGGAAAGTAACGGGCAAACCCCACCCGCAGCCGGGCCGGGATATTCTGCTGGCGTAACAAAGCGGTGAATAGCACCGCATGATCGCGGCAGTTGCCTACCAATCGCTGGGCCGGTTCGCGGGGGATGGTCAGCGGCGCGGGATCAAGTTCGTGCAGGCGGGCCAGCATCTGAGCCACGCTGCGCAATTGCAGTTCGTTGCGCTGAATAGGCGATAGTTGGACGTGGTAGAGGGCCACGCAAAAGGGGTGAATGAGCAGGCCCTGCGCCACCTGCACCAGGCCGGGAACGTCGGCGGGTAGACCGGTTAACAAATCGGCATGGTCACGGGGGTTGGTGATAAGGCTGTGTTGGGCATAGTAATCAAGCGGATGGATAGACTCCCCACTATCAACATTGGTTTGTTCTTGTTGCTGAACAACCGGTTGTTGAACAACGTTAGACATAAAAAGTCCCTCCTTATGAATTCTGTTCCTGCTTGTTTATGTGGTTACGGGCTAAAGATGTGACAACCCTGGAGATAATCTGGGGAGCGCGGCATTAGTACATTTGTTCTATTATACTCCCCTATTCTTAGTTGTCAAATTTGTCCTGGTTCATGTTTTGATACTGGCATCCTTTACCAAACCAAAATAGCCCAAACCTACCCCCAATAGGATAGGCCATTATTCTTGACATCTTGTGTCAGGAAATCAATCAAACAACCAGCGGGTGGCGTCCTTGGGAAAACTTGTCCAGGCAAAGATCACGTATGGTTGCACCATGTATAACCCGCCGTTGTCCCAGGTGTCGGGGGTTGGTTCATAGCCCAACACGGCGTACTTGGCCGCGTAAGCCTCGGCCAGCCGGATGGCAAGCGCCCGGTCTGGTTTTACAATTTGGCGGGCTTCACCTTTGAGAATCACCACGTCGTTACCGCTTTCCAGATGCACGGCCACCCGGGGATTGGCCGCCAGGTTGCGTCCCCGGCGGGTTTGGGGACTGCCATCAAAATACAGGGTTTCATCCAGCCACACCCCCCACACCGGGGTTGCATGTGGCTGCCCTTTGGCAGAAACGGTGCCAATCCAGTAATTACGAGCATTCTCCATGCGCTGGCACACGTGGTTCCAGGGGAGTATGCCTTCTTCACTTTCAGGAATGCCGTAGCCAGGGATGTGGGGACGGCCAGGTTTGGGTTCAACCGAATTCTGCAACATCATCAACCTCCATCATTATTCTGTTCATTTTAGCACGCAATTGTTGACATCTTCTGTCAGGAAATAAAAAAGACCTGCCTCTAACTCGTCAGGTCTAAAAAATATAAAAAGACTCCTGCTTCAGAGCGTTTTTATAGACAATTCTTTGGCCAGCGCTTGCAGCTTTTCATCAGCCGTCAATAAAACCGCATTTTTTCGACGGGCCAGAATAAGCACCATCGAGTCGTACACCGAACGATTGGTTTGACACGACAGGGCCAAAGCTTCCCGATACAAATCAGCCGGGGACTCAAAGGTATCAACCAAGTCGATAGCCCGGTCGAGGCTGTCTTCACACACGTCTAGCGACAATCTTTCAAACTGATGATACTTCAAAAAGATATTGGTGATTTCGGGGATAAACAAATCAAGCGCGAGCACCCAATCGGCCTCTGACAAAATTTTGCGAAACCGGCTGGCCCTGGCTCGGTTTAAAACCACTTCGATGGCGGCTGACGTATCTAAAACAGCAATCATGTCACAGCCTGTCTTGCCTGATTAATTCAACAGGGTCAGAGACATCGAACTTCTTCAGGCGTTTAGCATCGGTTTTGATCGTCGCCAGCACCTCTTGCCTTTTTTGTTTATAAGATAGGGAGACTTTTAATCCCTCGGCCAGCAAAACGATTGCCTGTTGGGGAATAGAGCGGTGTGACTGCTGCGCCATTTCGACCAGTTTGCGATGAAGAGGTTCGGGAAGTTTTCTTACCTGTAAAGAAGCCATAAACATCTCCATAACCATAATACGGCATTTTCCGATGCAAGGCAATTTTGGCAACAGGCAAGCAGGTTAAGCCATTTTCAATTGCTCCCGCAGCGCCGCAATCCGATCTCTAACCTCTGCTGCTTTTTCAAACTCCAGGGCCTCGGCAAATTTTTTCATCTCGGCTTCCAATTCAGCCACGGCTTCCAAATATTCATCCAGCGATAACATTGCCTCGCCAGACGTAGGAGACGGCATTTCGGCTTTGCCGTTGGCCGGGGCGTGAGGCAACATGTCGGTTAATGCTTTGACCACGCTGCGGGGGGTGATGTTGTGCGCCCGATTATAGGCCATCTGTTTTTCCCGGCGGCGATTGGTCTCGTCAATGGCCTGCCGCATGGACGCGGTGATGTGGTCGGCGTACATGACGACCGTGCCTTCAAAGTGACGGGCGGCCCGGCCAATAGTCTGGATGAGGGCGGTTTCGGAGCGGAGAAAACCCTCCTTGTCCGCATCCAAAATTGCCACCAACGACACTTCTGGCAGGTCTAGCCCTTCTCGCAGCAGATTGATGCCCACCACGGCATCGTACACCCCGGCTCGCAGGTCTTGCAGGATGTCCACCCGCTCAAACGTATCTACCTCGCTGTGTAGATAATGTACGTTGAGGCCCAGATCGGCCAGGTAATCGGCCAGGTCTTCGGCCATCCGTTTGGTCAGCGTGGTCACCAGCGCGCGCTGGCCCTTTTTGATGCGTTGCTGCAATTCAGCTACCAGGTCGTCAATCTGACCCATGGTAGGGCGCACAACGACTTCGGGATCGACCAAACCCGTGGGGCGGATGATTTGCTCCACCGTTTGCCGGGCGTGGGCCGTTTCGTAGGGGCCGGGCGTGGCCGAGGTGTAGATAACCTGGTAGAGTCGCGCCTCCCATTCCTCAAACTTGAGGGGCCGATTGTCCAGACAACTGGGCAGGCGGAAGCCGTGCTCCACCAGCACCTGCTTGCGCGCCCGGTCGCCGTGGTACATGCCGCGGATTTGGGGAAGGGTCATGTGGCTCTCGTCCACCACCAGCAAGAAGTCGTCGGGAAAGTAGTCAACCAGAGTCCAGGGTGGATCGCCGGGCGCCCGTCCGTAGAAGTGGCGCGAGTAGTTTTCGGCGCCGCTACAGTAGCCCAACTCGCGCAGCATTTCCAGATCGTAGCGGGTGCGTTGTTCCAGGCGTTGGGCTTCCAGCAGTTTATCCTCGGCCCGTAGTTGCGCCACTCGCTCATCCATTTCGGCCTCAATCCCGGCCAGGATTTCGCCCATCCGTTCCTCGGGGGTGATGAAGTGACGGGCCGGATGGATGGTCAGGCTGTCCAAACTTTGAAGGAACTCGCCGGTGAGCGAGTCAATCTCGGTAATGCGCTCCACTTCGTCGCCCCAGAACTCAACGCGGTAAAGGGCGTCGCTGTAAGCCGGCCGGATCTCCAGGGTATCGCCGCGCACCCGGAAGGTGCCGTATTTCAGATCGAACTCGTTGCGCTCGTAGTAAATGTCAATCAAACGACGCAATACTTTGTCGCGCTGGCGTATTTGACCCGTGGCAAACGACACGTGGGCCTGATTGTATTTCTCCGGGTCGCCCAACGAGTAAATGGCGCTGACGCTGGCCACTACAATCACGTCACGGCGAGTGGCCAGGGCTTGGGTGGCGGCCAGGCGCATCCGTTCGATTTCCTCGTTGATTTCGGTAGTTTTTTCAATGTAGGTATCGGTGCGGGGGATGTAGGCTTCGGGCTGGTAGTAGTCGTAATAGCTGACAAAATAGGCCACGGCGTTGTGGGGAAAGAAGGCGGAAAACTCGCTGTAGAGTTGGGCGGCCAGGGTTTTGTTGTGGGCCAAAATCAGGGTGGGCCGCTGCACCCGGGCAATCACGTTAGCGATGGTAAAGGTTTTGCCGGTGCCGGTCGCGCCCAGCAGCACCTGATGCTGCAAATCTTGGTTGAGTCCGGCTGCCAGGGCCTCAATGGCCTGGGGTTGGTCGCCGGTGGGCTGGTAATCTGACACAAGCTGAAAATCAGGCATCACGCACTCCATTCTCACAGATTTCAAAGAAGAAAAGAGAGAAGGAAGAGAAAGTTTTTCCCTATTCCCTCTTCTCTTCCAGTCTGTCACCTGTAGTGTAGCCGACCATTCCTGACATCTTGTGTCAGGTATGAGAATTGGAGGGTTGACGAGACTTACTTTTCAGCTTGTTCTTGGGCCGCAGTCATCGCCTCTTGAGGGGTGGCATCTCCCCGGACAATCTTTCGCAGCGCATTTTCCAGGGGCCAGAGGGCAGAATTAAGCTCCGGCTCTGTCCACAACGACATGTAAGGAATTAACTGGGCTTCCTCCAGGGTGGCCTGGATAGCCGCGTAGTCTGTAACCGATTCCTTATATGCCTCAGACTCGGCCAACGACCGACGGGCCGGAACCAGGCGGCTGGGCATCTGCTCGCTGAGAAAAACGACCCATTGCCAGGCCGCTTGGGGATTTGGCGTATCACTGCTGATGCCGTACCCCCACCCCCAGGCTCCGGTGACAAATTGGGCCTCGCGGGGCAAAGGCGCTATGCCCCAGCGGAATTTCCACTGCGCAAACGAGACTCCTCCCTGGTCGGATAGATTTCCGGCATACATACCGGCTTTACCCAGAGTAAAACCAATGGAAGGATTGGTCAGGCCTGAGCCAAAGTCACTCACCTGGGAGGGGGTGGGGGCCACGTTGTGTTTGTGGAGTAAATCGGCGTACCACTCTAACGCCTCAATGGCCAACGGATCGTCAAAGGTGGATTGGGTGGGATTTTGCAAATCATCAAAAATTCTTCCACCGTGCTGGTAGACAAAATTCAGGGAATCAAAATAGCCTTCTTGAGGTGCATAACCATAAACGCCAGCCCCAAGGTCGCGCAAGGCCGTGGCCCGGCTCAAAAAATCGTCCCAGGTCCAATCTATTTCCGGGTAAGGAACGCCGTATTGATCAAAAAGGTCCCGGTTGTAGTACATCACCGATATGTCGGTGCCGGACGGAATGGCCATCAATTCCCCCTCAACGGTCAAAAATTCCAGGGGGGCCGGATAAAAGTCGGACCGGTCGAATGTTTCATCTTGCGCGATGAACGAATCCAAGCTCCTGATGCGTTTGCTTCGCTGCATGCTTGCAATCCAAAACTCGGGATCGGCTACAACATCCCAGTCTTGCTGCCAGCCCGCCGGAAGAAGATCTATAGTTACATGGGGATAACGTTGGTGGAACGCCTCGGCCAGGTTCTCGTAGTAACCCGGATACACCACATCCTCGTCGTAAGCAAACCTGATGGTCACCGGCTCGGCCGTCGGCACCGGCTCAGGCAGAGACATAGCTCCAGCACAACCAGATAGGATGGCAATAAGTAGACCGGCCATGATCGACAACAAGCCCAGAGTTTTCATTTTTGCCCGCAAATTCTTGAATGACATTTTTCCTCCATTTTTTACTTCAGGACTTACGCATGTCATTCTGAACGAAGCTTGGAAGCGAAGGAAGCGCAGCGGCTGAAGCGGCTGAAGCGGCTAAAGCGGCGTGAAGAATCCCCAGAAATTCTATTGGCAAGACCACATTTTAGGGATTTTTCGCTCCCTCTGGTCGCTCAAAATGACATGTTTGCGCAAGTCCTGACTTCTGAAAACGGTTCAGAAGCGACTGAGAGGGAAGTTTCTCGACCAATGACATCATACCAGCAAACCACCATGTCTCAATATGAGTTTATTTACGGTCGAAAGCTCGAGAGGAAGGAGAGACAACAGGTATGATTACCGACAGACACCAGGTTCATTCCTCCCATAACGGGGTCAACAGAATTGATGGCCAGGGCAATACCAACCCATCCACCAGGCATTAAAGAAGGGGAATATAAATTTTTCGCTCAGACTTCGATTGATCAAATCTGGGAAAACCCGGCCCATAAGTTTCGATTTCCAGGTTGCAGGCCAGACGCCGGCCGGATTTTGGCAGCCAGGTGTGATAAATATAAGCCAGGGTGAGGTTGCGGTTGCCCGCCGGACCTTGGTGGATAAATCGGGCGTATTGGCCTGAGGGAATCTTTTTAATTACCAGAGGCGTCTCATCAATGTCGGGAGACTCGATCTCGATTCCGGCCATGTAGAAAAAACCGTGGTTTAACCAGCCTTCTGGATACCAGCCGATGCCGTAATAACGTTGTGGTGTAGTAAGATTGGCCAGACCGGCCAGCGCCTGCCCCAAAAATTCCCAGAGTTTGGCCATCTCCTCTGGATCATCCTCTTTGAACAACGTCATCACCCCGGCTACATAGAAGGCTTTTTTCTGGGCCAACACCGGCTTGAGAGAGTCGCCCTGGTTGATGTGTTTAAGATAGGCCAACGTCAGAGGAGACATCAAGAACCGTTCATCTATTTGCCCCTGTTTCTTCCATTGATTCGGTTGCAACTCAAACATGCGTTTGAAGGCGCGGGAGTACGTTTCGAGGCTGTTGAATTGGTAATCAAAGGCAATCTCGGTGATTGTTTTGTTGGTTTCAACCAAATCGCGGGCCGACTCCGATAGCCGCCGCCGCATCAGGTAGTCGTAGGGGCTGTGCCGGACCACCTGATTGAACACCCGGCAAAAATGATACAGGGAATAGGACACGGCCCTGGCAATGTCGGTTACGGCAACTGGCTGCCGCAGATTTACTTCAATAAATTCAACCGCCTGATACATGGAGGTAAGCTGCGACATTTGCGGCGCTCGTCTATTTGATGGGCACGTAGACATCAATGGCCGACTCGGCCAGTTTATCCAGGCCCTTAAATCGCTGGTCGTACCATTGAAAATTATAACGATAACCTTCCTGATACCCTGAGTTCGGTAACCACTCCTGATAAATCATGCGGGGCCAATCCGAATTGATTTGCGCTCCCTCAAAGGTGAAAACCGCGTATCTGGTTGGGGGGAGAACTTTGATGAGCATCTCGACCGGCACGTTGTTCAGCGTGGCAATCTCCACCCCGGCAAAAATGTCAAAATTGCCCTGGGCCGCGGCTTCTTCATTGTTACTCCAGACCTCGTAACCCACGTCGTTGTTTTTAATATTTTCCATTATTTGGGTATGGTAATTGGTCAGATAAGTTTCAAACCTGGCCCACAACCGGCCAATTTGGTTTTCTTCTGTCCAACCGGGAGCGGTAAACGGATCGCCAAAAAAACTCACGCCCAGGAGAATTATTTGATCCTTTTCAATAATCTTGGGTTCCATAGTAACACCTAACCAGCGTAATTTACCAGCCATCGAGTTTCTTATTGTATCCGGCATGCTGACCCTTTGAAGTTGGCAAGATTGGGCCAGTTTTAAAGATTGGCCCAATCTCAAAGTATCAGGCCGAAGTTTGCCCTATTGTTTACCCTAGAACTTACGCAATTCAGTCATTTCGAGGATTCCATAAGGCCAGGGCCTTATTCAACCGGAAAAAGAAACTAATGGGGGGCAGCCCCCAAGCCCCCCGGCCTACCGGCAGTTTCTTAGTAGGAACTTGCGACGAGAAATCCCTGAAAAAGTTGCTTGCAAAACATCTATTTAGGGATTTCTCACTCCTGACTTGTCAGGCTCTTTCGTCGCTCGAAATGACATTTAAACCGTCAAACCGTCAACTGCGTAAGTCCTATATCCATTATACGCCTGATAGTCATATTTTGACCACTAATACAAAAGGCAATTTCTGAACTACCGGGGCAGTATCGCAGATTACAGACTCACCGATACCCCGCTCACTTCGGGTACATCTGGCCTTGCTGCGTTTCGGATAGGTTGAATTTTCCAATAAGTCAGGGATCGCCACAGCCATTCAGCCGGACCAAAGCGGAAATAGCGCAACCATAATGGCGAGATAACAAGTTGCAGCGCCCATACTCCCAAGACAACCAAAACCTGTTGACTTCGCTCCGCCCGGCCGAACAATCCCAAACCGTGACCATAAAAAATAGTGGTACAGATAATGGTTTGCAGCAGATAATTGGTCAAGGCCATTCGTCCCACCGCGCTCAATACGCTCGTGACAGACGCAAATGCGGACCATTTACCCAACAACATCATCAAGCCAATATATCCTATCGATACCAGCAAACTGCCCCAATAATTGAACTGCGAGCCAAAAAACCGGGCATAATCCATGGACCAATTGGCGGTAAAGTTCTGAATCACGCCATAGCCCACTATGAGCCACCCTAAGCCCAGGCCAAAAACCAGCAACAGGGTGTAGAATCGTTTTGACCTTTCGCCGGTGAGTATCTTCCATTTGAATAAGGCCATCCCCACCAGCATCAAGCCACCGGCCCGCCACAAGAAGAAAATCAAAAAGACAACAGTTTGAGACATCAACGTGCTCGGCACCCGGATGGACATTTGTTCAAGCCAGCCGCCTTGAAGGGTGGCAATCTCGTGGCTAATCATCTCCGGGGTTGGTTGCCAACTCAATAACATTCCTTCATAAGCATCCGGGGGCATATAGGCCAACGAAAAGCCAAAAAAGAGATACAAAATTGAAGATATGGAAACAACCACCAGCCCCAGAATAAAAAGAAGCGTGGGTGACCGTTTTCTAAAAAGAACCACCACCAGCGCGCACAACGCGTAGGATACCAGGATGTCCCCAGACCACAAAAGATAGGCGTGGAGCAACCCGATCACCAGCAACCAGAAGGTCCGGCGATAGTGCACCGCCAGCGCACCGCGCCCCTTTGCCTCTGCCCTGGTGGTAAAAAGGACAATCCCTGCTCCAAACAGCAGGGAAAAGAGAGTCAAAAACTTTTGGTCGGTTAACAGGTGACTGAACACCCAGACCCATTTGTTGAAACCGCTCAAATCGCCGTACGCCGCCGGGTTGAGATACGCAGCCTCGGGCATCGAAAAGCTCTGGATATTCATCAGGAGGATACCCAGAATGGCAAAGCCGCGCAAAGCGTCCAGCGCCAGAATCCGTTCGGCCGGTTGCGTTGGTTTTATAGTGTTTTTAGATGACATTTTTGATTTCCTCACAAATAGTAGTAGCGCATGAAATTCATTCTTCCAATCCCAACCCCTCTTCGGGCAGCCACTCCGGCCAATCAACGCACCACGTTGGCACAGCAACATCTTTCACCCGGTCGCACACCGGGATGTAGGCTTTGAGATCAAGCACCGGGGTGTCGTCAAAAGCGTCGATGTTGGCAATTTCAACAATACCCTTTTCGGGGTCAACGCTAAGAATTTTGGCCGTGGTCAGGCCGATGGGATTGGGGCGCACCGGCGAGCGGCAGGCGAACACGCCCAGCACCGGCGCGTCATACGGCGCCTCCGACTGGGTAATCGCACGATAGTCATCGCTCTGGAACTCGCTGAACCACCAGAACACCTGAACGTGACTAAATTGTTCTAACTCTTTGAGCGCAGGCACATAATTTTGGAGAACTTCTATGTAGGTTTTACCGTTATTGCGCCGCACATAGCCAATGGGAAAAACTTTGAACGTTGGGGATGATACTTGATAGGGCATTTTTTCCTCCTGTTTTTTAAAAATATCCCGAACTTGATCTCAGGATAGCACAAACAGGAGAAGGCTGCTTGAGGTCTGTTGCTCAAATATGGGGGGCTTGACCCAATTTGAGAGGCAAGTTTGACGTTTTTTGCGGTTTGACCCAGACCTGTCAGGTTTTAAAAACCTGACAGGTCTTCACGGATCAACCCGCCGTGATAAACCAGTTGGTAAACCCTGGTGTTCTGCCGCATAATCCATTCCTGGCCGGTAAACGCCGTCACCTCTCCCTCGTTGGTATCAAAATATGTCCCGTTTTTTGTTGCGTACTCAAAGCCGCCCAAAAAACGGCCTTCCTGGTACATGGCCGACAGGCTTTGTTTGATAATCTGTCCGGCTTCATCGGCCCGGATCAACGATGGTTCCAGGATGCGGCCGTAGTAATTCATTGCCCAGACCGGCTGGCCCTGAAAGTAAACTACTTCCTGGCCCAGGAAGTCCGTGCCGCCAAAATAACTGTCCAGATAGGCAAAGTCGTCCTCATGAAATTGAAGATCATGGGCACCCGGCCGGTAAGAAAGAGACTTGGCCCCGCTGCCAACATAAGTGGCTGCTTTGGCCTGGACAATAAACGAGTTGAGTTGTTCCAGGGAAAAATCTTTCATTGTTTATGCTCCATATAGGGATATACTACTCAAATTGAGCGTAGTATTGTTCCACGGCTGCAAAATCAACCGTCGAGTCGGGCTGCTTTTCCAGGCTTTCATAATGTTTTCGTCGCGCCCGCATGTCGGCCAGCAGAATGGCCCGGGCGTGGGTGGCCACTTCCCCGGCCACTTCAAGCGGCACCACCACAATGCCGTCGTCGTCGCAGCCGACAATATCGCCGGGCCTCACCTGCACGCCGCCGCAAGCAATTTTGGCCTGCACCTCGGCCACCTCAATCCGGCCGGGAATGATGGTCCGGCCTCTGGCCCGGGCGCAGACCGGCGTTTTTTGCAGGGCAACTTCAGCCGTATCCCGGCAGTAACCATCGGTAATAATGCCCACCGCCCCTTTGCGGACTGTACCCATACTATTTTCGGAGCCCCAGAACCCTACCTCACGGCCGCCGCCCGAGTCCATCACCACCACGTGGCCGGGCTGGATTAAATGGTCAATCCCAATGTGACCCATTTCTTTGAACCAAATGCCATGCGCATTGACAATATCTTCGGTGCTATCGAGTTTCCACATGGGGCGATTAGCCGGAACACAACGGATGGTCAAGGCTACGCCCCAAAATTTCATCCCCAACCAGAGAGGACGAATTTCGGGCGACATCAAACCGATGTCAAAATAGCCAATCCCGTCCATGGCGTCACACACATCTACCACGCGTAAATATTTGTATAACTTCCGTAAATCAAAGGGGTCAACATTGCTGGTTGTTGGTGAATTTTTCACTGTATTTGCCTCCTGGGTAGCTCAGCACTTAACCGTGGTACCCTAAAATAGCTGTAAAATCATCCAAAAAATAGACAAGATTAACAAGATTTACAGGGTAAAAAGGTGAAAAATCTTGTTAATTCTGTAAATCCTGTCTAAATTTTTCCCTACCACCACCACGATTGCGTGCAGTCCTACCGCCTTCTGTCTCACCAAGAATATTAGGATTACTCGAAAGATTTCTAATTAAAAAATGTCTTGGGACTGTAACTATCTCTGCATGGAATTAACTCGTTTTTTAAACAACTATTTCTGGCTCATCCTCTCCTTTTTCTTTGCTGTACATTCCCTCAAGCCAAAAGACGCTACATCTCAAACGCTTTGACGGCCAGCCCGGCCGTGACGCTGCTAAAAACGTTAGCGGTTTTGACCCGGGCCAGGCCAAAAAACTCGGTGAGGGTTTGGGTAAAACAGGGGATGCTGGAGGAGCCGCCGGTTTTGATGACCGCATCAATTTGCTCTGGCTCCAGGCCCGAAGCGGCCACGGTGTCTAACAGGCAGGTCTCAATCCGGCGGCGGTGTTCCTGGATATCCTGTTCAAACTGAAAGCGGGTGTACAATTCCCAAATGTTAACATCCTCTTCCACCATCCTGATAACGCTGGTTCCCTGTTGGGATAGGGCCATCTTGGCGGCTTCAACCTTGTTATATAAGGAAAAGGCCAGGTTGTTATAAATCAACGCCTCCAGAGCCTTGAAACGAGTGGGAGTGCGGCTGGTTTTGGCCGCGTCCTGAATCATCGTTTGCACGCGCGGGGTGCTCAGGGCGGGCAGGGATTGCCATTCGGCAATAGCGTTAATCAAGCCGTTGACTTCAGGGTTGTCATCCACGGTGCCCTGGCCAAAATGTTTGGCCAAACGCTTTTGAATAATGGTCCGGTCGAAGTTGGATCCAGCCAGACCAATGCCGCCGGTGGCAAACACCGTCCGCTGCGCCGGGTCACCCAGCCGCACCACGGTGAGGTCCAGCGTCCCACCGCCAAAGTCAAAAATCAATACATTTTGAGGCCGGTCCAGCGAGGTTTCATAAAACAAGGCCGCAGCCATTGGCTCAAACTCAACCTCAACCTGCTGAAACCCGGCCTCGAACGCGGCCTGGCGGAGCGTGTCTTCCGCGCGTTGATCCAGTTCAGGCGCATCCAAAAATCTCACCGGCCGCCCCACGGTAACCCCATAAATCTCTTGGCCCAAAATGGCTTCGGCCCGTTGCTTCAATTGCTGCAAGTAGGTCTTGATGAGTCTCTTGAGGTCGTAGTATTCGTCAAACACCTGCGTGCCTTTGTAATCGGCCAGTCGCAGCCCGGTTTTGATAAATTGGAGCAGCCGTCCGGGTTGGAGTTCGTCCACAAACACGTTGACATCCTGCACGTAGAACATCTCCGCGCCAACGTATTCAATCTCGGCCACTTTTTTCTTGACAAAACGGCGGGGTCGATTGATGTTGTGCCGGTAGTACAGGTCAATGGCTTCTTGCCCAATGTAAGCTTGCTGGTCTCTGGTGATGTACAAAATGGTTTTGACCACTTCGGGCACAAGATTGCGCCCGTCGATGGGCAGCAGGTGGATTTTTTGGCCGTTGTAAACGGCGACGCCCGAGTTGGAGGTGCCAAAATCCAGGCCGACGTTCAATTTGGTCATCGTTTCATCCTTGAGACGTAATGAATCTAGAGATGATTGAGGGTGTGCCCCAAAATTTTGCAGTAGGGACAGGACAATGTCCTGTCCCTACCCTACGGCCAAAAAATTGGTTAGACCCGATGATTGAACCTGACACCGGTAAAGGCAACCAGGTCGAATGGGTAAATATTTTTGAGCACGTGCTCCTTTTTGCCCGACATACCCAGGGCGATGTCGGCAATTTTCACCGCAACAAGTTGCCCGTTGGCTTTAAGGCCGATGCCCCAATCGTCATCCTTAGCCGCAATTGCCCCAATTACCCGGATGCCGGTTTCCTGTTTTGCTTTGGACCAGATCGACTGTCCCCTGCCGCCTAATTTGGCGGCCGGTTTCAGCCAATCGGCAGGGTAACGAACGGCCCGGCCTTCCTGGGTAACCGCCACCAGCGACGACGCCCCGGCCAGCGTAAACGAGGCCACCACCACGTCGTCGGGAGCCAGGCGGATGGCCTGGTCGGCGGCTACCGGCACGTCATCACTGCGGGCGCTCATAACATACCCTTGCCGACTCACCAGCACCAAGATATCTTCCGGCTGGCAGAGAATCAGATTAAAGGGTCGATCCACCGCCACGGCGGCATTGGTGCCTTTGCCGACGTTGTTTTGGGCGACGTATTGCTGAAGGAATTTTGTGGCAATTTTGCGGGCATACCCCCGGCGACTGGTCTGGATGGCGTGGGCAAAGGTGGACATTTTGGCAATAGGCGTAATCGCGGCCAGGTCATCGCCCTGGGGTAAGGTGGGCGTAAAGCTCTCTTCCCAATTTAAGCGTTTCCCCTGGCCCGGCGGAATATCCGTCACCGGAATATCCGCCACCGGCAAACCGGCGGCCCGACCCGAAGCAAATATCAGGAGCAATTCGTCTTGGGGGTGAACCGCCAAGAGACCCACCGCCTCTGTTTCGAGGTTAAATTCACCGGAAAACGTGGTAATGATGGCACCCGAAACCAAATCTTTGGCCCGGAGCTCCAATTTGAGCATCTGCCCGCGCCGGTTATATACCAGCAGATGGACCACGTCCAGGCCGACCGCCTGGCCCTCGAGGTGCTTGCCGATGATGTTTAACTGGTATTCAAGCTCGGCAATTCTGTCTTTGTATTGTTGAACTTTGTATTTTGTGGACAGAGCCAAATTTTCTGCCCGCAACTGTTCGTTCAATTTCTCCAACTCCATCAACCGCCGGGCGACTTCTTGAATGATCCGCGGCGCGCTGTCCGGCCTTTGGTTGATCTCGCGGAGCCATTCACCAACATCAGCTTGATTGATCAACGTTACACCTCACTTTACGACAAAACGATTCGAAGACAAAACCCGTCCCCTTTAATCATGTCAGAGGTTTCCAGAAATGTGACAAAAATTTGCCCGATTCCCGCCTTTTCCTATAATGGAATGTTACCGCTTGTTGACCGAAGTGACAAACAAATCCGGCAAAACCTGTCACAAAATGGCGACAAACGGCATGTAACATATAGGGAGGTATCTGTCCTCCCGGTGAGACCGGAGGGTTTCACCCACCTTAACAACTAAATATGTGCCTCTTTTTCGTTGGACCAGGCGGTGTTCTATTAGTTTGGTAGTTTGGTAGAAAGGAGTGTGCTGATGATGGCACAACCGGAGTCCGACGAAGTCTTGGTTAAACGCCTGTTGCCGAGCAGTAACGGCAACTCCCTGAGTCGCGCGGTGGCCTGGCGCGAGTGGTACACCCAGGTGGGCGAGGCGTCGGTGCTGGCCTTCATTAAGGCCCAAAACGATACCTCCGAGCCTGACATGGACATTTTCCAGGAGACCATGCTGACGGCCTTTGTAGAAGTGGAACGGGGTCGATACCGGCCCCACCTCAATGTCCCTTTTGCCGCTTACGTTAAAGGCATTGCCCGCAACAAAATCCGCGAAGCGCGGCGGCGCGGCCGGCGATTCATTCCCCTTGATGACATGCCCCAAAGTGAGATTGAGAGCGACGAGCATCTGGAAGCTGTGGTTGAACAGCAAGAACAGCAGGACTCGTTGCACGCCAGTCTGGCCGAACTGTCGCAGAGCCGACGGCAGGTGTTGGAGGGTTATCTCCGGGGAAACAGCACCACCGAGATTGCCCAATCGCTGGGCATTACCGAAGAACTGGTGCGCCAGCACAAAAGTCGCGGGGTACGCAGCCTGCGGCAAATGGCCGTTTTGGCGGTTTAGAGAATTTGAAACCAAGACTTCGCCCGCAACTTGGGTTGCGGCGTGAGGGGTTCTGGGCGGACTGGCAGGTTCCCGTTCGCCCAGACCTCCTTACTCTTTGAGCGGACCCGGTTAAGCCGGAGCGGCCGGTGAGGGGTGTTGTCCCAAAGCGCAAAACGGAGACACCCGTTGCATCGCCTTAAAACAGGCGGGGCCAGGTGAACCCAAGGCAGTTGCTTTTTCACTCCCCCGCTGACCAGAATTGGCTGGCGCCGGCTCTTTTAAGCCGATGCAGTTCTGCTCGGGCCGAGGCAGTTCACGCTCGGGATTGTTTCAACAGACCTGGGCTACAGCAGTAAATTGGCCAAAATTTGGCAGCAGATGTATAGTGTAAAATAAGGGTTTTGCGGCCAAATTTTCCCGGTCCAACGTTTGGAAACGGAGTTCAACTTTTAGCAGATAGGCGCAGTTTCGGCTTTTTCCAGCCATTGACCCGGATATTATTATTTTTTTAATATTTTCGGGAATTCTAGAAATTGGCCGGTAAAGCCGAAACCGGGTAACGTCCATCGCCCCAGATTTCGACTTTTAAGAGCCTGTCTGCAAAGTCGTTTTCCGTAGCTCCGCCTCGGGATGCGGAGCGGGCGGCATAGGAATGCCAGCCTACTTTTTAGACAGCTTTTTAGGCATTTTTCCGTTCAATTCAGCCGGGTGGGGAACCTGGCGATAACGTGGTCATTACCGCGTATCGCTCAACACCCGGACTGTAAAAAGAGGCGCATAGAAAAACCAGGCCCCGGTGCACGCCGGGGCCTGATCATTTTAAACGTCATCCTCTTAAACGTCATCCTTGCGATGGATGCGTTGCCGAATATGCGTTTTAGGACTGAACCGGCTGAGATGGGTTGCGAAAGGCTGTAAACAAAAAAATTAAACTGAACAGCCCGCAGGTCAGGCTATAAGTAACCAGCAGTAAAAGCTCACCCGCGATTGCCAGCAGCATACTCAAGGTAATCATCAGCCGGTCCGTGGCCAGGTACACGGTAAAAAGACCCAGCGTGGTCATAAACAGCACCAGGCCCACCAACATCAACATAAAACGCAGGGGATAATATAAACGGTATAATCGGTCGGGAAAATCCTGTAGTTCAAAACAGACCGAGGTGGCCCCGATGCTAATGGCAAATAACCCGGCGATGGCGGCATAATAAAAGGCTCTGTCTACAAACGTGGCCGTGGCAAAATCAATGTCCAGGGGATTATGGTTCAAAAAAAACCTGGATAGATAGATGGAGAAGTAGGTTATCAAACTGTAAATGAGCAGATTCCCGGAAAACTTGATCCGGCCAAAATTGAAACGGGTCAAGATCATGGATTTGAAGGTGTAAAACAGATAAATGGCCGAGATGAACAACAAGATGTCGTACACGATAAAAATCCGGGCCGTATAGGTATAAATCAGCACCACCGGAACGATCAAGCTGACGGCGGCGGCCATGAGATAACGTGTTTGGGGCCTGACTCCCCTGGCCTGGCTATCGGCCTGGGTAACGGCGGCCTGGTTAGAGAGAGAAGATTCTTCAGAGTTCAGCGTCATTTTTCCTTGCCTGCCTGGTTGGTTTGTGTGAGCCGGGGAAGCTCATCTTGAAGACGCGCCCCTATCTCAACGGTTGCGGCTAACCCCATTATATCCAATTTGCACCCGATGTAAACCTGGTCATCGAGCCAGGGATATTTTGATATAAGTTCCGGGAGAAATGCAGGAATGTAGACCGGATAGACCAGTGAAAAAGCAGACCTGACAGGTTTCAAAAACCTGTCAGGTCTGCTTATCACCGGCTGGGATGTAGGCCCAGGCTCAGGCATAATCTGGCGGGTGGGGCGACGGAGGAAAAGGCAAACCCCAGGGGTTTCCTGATGGTTACAGTTTTGAAACTGTAACCCGATAATAAGCCAAGTTAACTCGGTAAATGGCCCGTTACAGTTGAATAACTGTAACGATCATCCTCAAATGTGGGGTCTTTTGGTTGTGTTTCGCTTACCGGCATGCCTGATTAAATCGAATCAATTGCCAGGCGGCCACATCCGGTTGATAGGCAACTTCCATCAGGCCGCATAGATCAACCTGAAAATTCCAGCGTTTATACACCGGCATATTCACCAGGTAACACATCAACAGGCGGATCAATCCATCATGGCTGACCAGGATGATATTGTCAGGGTAATGCAACAGCCGTTTTTCTTCAAAAAAATCAACAATCCGACGTTGAGCTTCTGTACCTGTTTCCCCTCCAGGAAATCGAAAATCTGCACTTCGCTCCACATAAGCCCGCCAGACCTCAGGAAATGCCTGTTGTATTTCCGGCTCGGTCAGTCCTTCTATCCGGCCATTATCAATTTCGTTCAGCCGTTCGTCAACCATAGGCATCAGGCGCAATTGTTGGGCCACAGCCTCGATGGTTTGCCGGGTGCGTTGGTAAGCGCTGACATAAATTGCCGCAATCTGTTTATCAGAGAAAAATGAAGATAGTTTTTGGCCGTCTTGCCGCCCTTTTTGGCTGATTGGTTGATCCTGATGACCTAAACGCGGATTATAAAAATCCCCTTGTTCTTTGTCAGCATGCCTGATGATATACCACGTCATCATTTCTGTTCGCCCTATCCTGCTGGGAATTTTTCAATCCGGTATACCCAGTAGAGTCAAATTTGGGCCTGGAGCGCCGTAACGCAGGGTCACTTTTGGTTTGACCCCCACCACTCAATAGTTTGCGCTGCACGTTGGCGGGCCGTCAATGGCGTAAGCCGGTTGGGAGCAAAAAGTCTCAGGCTTTTTCGGCATCCGCAGCGATACCGTTTATCAAATCAGCCAGCGTGTCTTTGGCATCTCCTAAAAGCACAATCACTTTTTCCTGTTGATAGAGAGGATTTTTAACCCCTGAGTACCCCGGTTTCTCGTCCAAATTACAAACCAGCACCCTGTGAGCTTCATGCGCCATCAGGATAGGCATACCCGAAATTGGGGTGTTTTCCACACTGATGGCGGTCGGGTTGACCACATCACTGGCCCCGACAATGATGGCCAAATCTGTTTCCTTAAATTCAGAATTTATGTCCTCCATTTCAAACAGCTTATCGTAAGGCACCTCGGCTTCGGCCAATAAAACATTCATATGCCCGGGCATTCTGCCCGCGACAGGATGAATGGCAAACTT
>JAFGNV010000193.1 GCA_016926805.1 Anaerolineae bacterium | reverse complement strand
TGAGCATCTCATATTTGAGCAAATTGTTAAAGTTCTATTTTTTATCGTTTTTTCTTGATTCTTACTCTGGTTGCACAAAAGTTACGTAAAGGAATGAAACTATGACGATGAAAAAACAAATTTGGTTTCTGCCCATGCTTTTCAGCCTGACCACATTGCTGGTGGGTTGTGGGGTGGGCGTGGCCGAGGAAAAAGAGATCGCTTTGCCAATTAACCGGGACGAATGGCCAACACCCATCCCCACGGCGATACCGGTGTTACCCACCCCGTTTCCCGAACTGGTTATCAGGCCAACTGCGACACTTGCGCCCGTTCCTGTTGCTACAGCAACATCTACGCCCGCAACAGCCGTAGACGCGCCGGTAGAAACAGCCGCAACGGGTAATGATATGAAAGGTCTGCTGACCCAGATTAGCAGCGTAATCACCAGCGATTTGTCGCCGGTGGCCATAGCTTTGACTATGGATAACGTTGCCGTGCGCCAGGGACCGGGAGCCAGTTATGGTGTAGCCGGTATGCTCGAACGAAGTAATGTTGTTGGTATTTTGGGGACAAACCCCGCCGGAGGTTGGGTATACGTTATCAATACTTCGCTCTTGTATGGCTGGGTTCCGGTTGACTCGCTGCGCATCACCGGCTCTATCGAGGGAGCACCGGTCTTACCGGCCGACCCGGTAGCGGCGCTCCTATCTCAGTTGGCAGCAGGGTCTTCAGCCGGTTCAACTACCGCTTCGACCACCGCCGCCTCAACGATCCAACCTTTGGCCGTGACCGACCTCACGCCGGTGGTCACGGCGCGGGTTAACAACGATCTGCTCAACATGCGGCAAAGACCGAGCGCAGATTTCAATCTCCTGGGTACTCTGTCTCGCAATGAGGAAGTTGCCGTGCTGGCGCTTAACACCGACCAATTATGGGCGTTGGTGCAAACAGAAAACGGCCAAACCGGCTGGGTATCGGTGGAGTTTCTGGACGTTGCGGGCGGCAATCTGGCCGATGCACCGCAAGTTGTCTCCTTAACCCCTCCCCAGGATTATCCGGCTGACCAACTGGCGCCGCTGGCGGCAATCTCAGGGAAAGTGGCCGGATCCGGCCCGCCCCAACCGGCCCTGGCTGCCGCTGCCGGTTCGTCTATTTCTGCCGAAAGCCAGGCAGCCACGGCGGCAGCGTCTAACCAACCCACGGTTCCTCTGCGGGCGCTGGCCCCGGTTGCCCAGGGACGGGTGGCCCAAAAAGTTGATTATCAACGCGGGCCGGATACCGCTTCCGGCGCGATGGGCACGTTTTATGTCGATGAACCGGTCTCGGTTTTGGCGGTGAACAAACAGGGGGATTGGGTTATTGGACAGGGCGATCGCGCCAGAGTCGGTTGGATCCCGGTAAATAGCCTGACGCTCGAGAGTGGCGCGCTGGCCAATGCCTATCCGGTGGCCTCGGCCTGGGTTGAAAGTAATGAGGTGGATGTTTTTGATGGGCCGGGAATTTTTCACCAGACCATCGGCAAGCTGGCCATTAATGACATGGTTGCCGTGTTGGCCCGGAATGAGGGTGGTAATTGGGTTTTAGTTGAAACCTTAACCGGCGGACGCGGCTGGATAACGCCCAAATTCTTAACCATGATGGTGCCGCTGGCCGATGTGCCGCTGGCCGATTCTCTGTCGTTTGAAACTCCGCCGCCCGTTGAGCCTGCGCCTGCGCCGGGTGCGCCAGCTTATCCTGCGCAAAACTTGCTTGCGCTGCAACTGTCCAGCGGCGGCGATATTATGCTGATCAATGCCGATGGCAGTAACCTGCGCCGCTTGACCCACGGTATCGATCCGGTGCTTTCGCCCGATGGCCGGAGCGTGGCTTTTACTCGCTGGCAGGGCGACCAGGGTTCGTTGTGGATCATTAACACCGACGGGACGAATGAGCGGGCTATTGTTGGCGAATTGCGTAAAGCCAAAGGCCCTGATTGGTCCCCCGATGGTTCGCAGATTGTGCTCAATTACCAGCACGGCGGGCGGTTGACAAATAAACTGATTGAGATTGACCTGAGTAGAAACCCCGACGCCGCTATCCCCTGGAACGCCGAGAAAGTGAAAGTTAAAATGAAGCCGATTATCGTCAATGGCAGGGTGGTAGGGATGCGGCCTATTTTGGAGATCACCTTGCCACCCGACCCACATTGGGCCTTACATGTGGTTAACCTGAGTGATAGTACTTCCAGAGATGTCGATGGCGGCACCTATGCCTTCCGCCCGGCCTGGGATCCGGCTCAGGATTGGCGGGTAGTATCTGATGGCGGGCGGGGCCTGTTAGCCATTGATGTGAATCGTCCTGAGTACCGTGAAACCCTGACCGAAGAAGTCAATGATAGCTCACCGGTGTTCTCGCCCGATGGCCGTTTGGTGGCCTTAACGGCGGGCAAGCAAGGTGGTAGTTCCGGTTATGATATTTTCCGGATGAATGCCGATGGTAGTGGGCGGGTGCGTTTGACCAAAACTCCCCTCTGGGTACCGGTTGGACCGGAAGAGCAGCAGCAGTGGAACAACGTGGCCCCGGCCTGGTCGCCCGATGGTTCGCAAATTGCCTTCCTTACCGACCGCACCGGTCGTTGGGAGATTTGGGTTATGGGAGCCGATGGGTCGTCCAATCAGCGGCCTATGTTTTCCGCCGTGGTGAACGACCAGCTTGATATTCAATACAACTTTGTCGATGAGCGCGTGTTGAGCTGGCGGTAGTCTAACTCTGACCATTTGCCAAAAACCGACGCTATTTGGGGGCGTCGGTTTTTTGGTTTGGCAGGGCTTGTTGGGCATAAGGTGAACGTTGGGTTTCCGATTATTACCTGTTTGGGGAACGTGGTATACTTTCGATAGGGCTTGAAATGCCAGATGCGCGTGATTGCCGGTATTGCCAAAGGTAGAAAACTAAAAACCGTTCCGGGGGATACTACCCGGCCCATTACCGACCGGGTTAAAGAAGCCCTGTTCAGTATTCTGGGTGATTGGATTGTAGAAGCCCGGGTTCTGGATTTATTTGGAGGTACCGGGGCGGTGGGCATTGAAGCGTTGAGCCGGGGGGCAGCCCATGTGATTTTTGTGGATAAGAGCCACCCGGCTACGCGGACCATCGGCGAAAATCTACGGTTGACAGCCCTGGCCGATCGGGCGTATGTGAAACGAGGGGATGCTATCAAGTTTCTCGCCCAATCACCTCCGCAGAACCAGCCGTTTGACCTTATTTATGTAGCCCCGCCTCAATATAAGAATATATGGATTGAAGTGCTGCAACTGCTCGATGATCGCCTGGCGGAATGGCTCTTGCCGGATGGAGCGGTTGTAGTCCAGATTCATCCGTTAGAATACCAGGACATATCTCTGCAAAATCTGGTTCTGTACGACCAGCGCCGGTATGGCAGCACTTTGCTCTGTTTTTATGAATGGAATGAATCTTATGATGAGGTCAATTGAGGGGATGGGGTTCGCGATGAAGAAGTGATGTTATGGCCACAGAATCTGCGCCAGAATGGCGAGGATAAGTTGGTTGTGTGATTCTGGCGGTAACTTTGGTAAAAATGTGAATTTGAGAAAGAACTTACGCGACAGGTTGCCAACGGACTCTGACCTATTGTATAATCAAGCCACATCCAATGCTTTGGGTATTTCCTCAGAGGAGAATAACCAATGGCGCGAAGTTGCCGCGTAGGTGTTCATGGCCGAAACGATGCCGTGTTTCACGAAGCCGATTATCGGGCTGTTCGTGAGGCCAGAATTGAAGCCCTCAAAATGATGAGCCACACCCGGGTGGACGTGTTCAAGAAATTACGCGCCGAAAATCCGGGCCTGGAATTCATCACTCGCCTTTACGACGGGCTGAATTTTGGCGTACATGGCCATCCTCATCCTCAAGATTTTGCCAGCCGCATGATCCCGGTTATGAATCAACTCCGGCCTTACGGCACCAAGTTTGAAATCCATAACGAGCCGAATCACCTGGATCGCATCGAGGGCTGGGGCGAGACTGATGAAGACGCCCGCAGTTTTAATGAATGGTTCTTGCGCGTTTATGATATTCTCAAGAGTCAATGTCCCTGGGCGCACCTGGGCTTTCCGGGGCTGGCCATTCCCCACCGTGACCTTGAGTGGATTGAGATTTGTCGTCCGGCGGTAGAGAAAGCCGATTGGTTAGGTGTGCATTGTTACTGGCAAACCCCGCGCGGTCAGGAACGTAATCACCTGGTAAATGCCTGGGGCTTGCGTTTCAAATATTATCACGAGCGTTTTCCCAACAAGATTATTGACCTGACCGAGGTGGGTAACTCTAACGTGCAAAACAACATCCCCTTTAGCGAAGAGAGTCACGCCCAGGAATTTACCGAATATCTGACCGAATGTTTCAATTATCCGTACCTCAATTCGGCTTGCTGGTTTATTCTATCCTCGCCGGATCGAACCTGGGATGGATTTATCTGGCGCGGCGAGGATGGTCGGCTCCATCGGGTGGTGGAAGCCGTGGGGAAATTACAGCGCCCACAACTGGTTCCGGCTCGAGGTAGCCAACCGGTGGCGGTACCTGCTGCGCCGGTGTTGAGTACGGGAGCGCCGGTTTTTACCACCGGCGGAAGTTCCTTCACGCCTCTACCCGCCCCATCGTTGTCACCAGCACCATTGACGCAACCATCATTCACCCTGCCACCGGCCCCAACCCTGGGGCCGACAACGACCACCCCGGCGAGTGGTACCTTGGTTGATATAACCCAATTACAGATCCAGAATGCGCAATTACAGAGCCAACTCCAGCAAATGGTTGACCAGAGTGCCTTGTTCCAGAGCCAGCTTGACCAGTTGCGCAGCCAAAATGCCCAATTATTGAACCAGTTGCAGCAAATACAAACGCCAACTACCGCTGGCGTGCCAGTTACAACTGGTGGGAGTCCGGGGATGGGAACTGGCCAACCCGTGGCAACGACTCCGCCACCCGCGGGAATTGTCCCCCCGCCTTCACCGGCGCTTTTCGGGTCGGCTCAACCGGCCACGCCCACCGGCGCGTTTGCTCCGCCCTCACGGCCGGCCCCATCGATCCAAAACATTACCCAACAGCTAAAACACCATCCCACGCTGCAATATGGTTCGCGCCCCTTGAGCCAGATCGACCGGATTGTCATCCATCATACTGCCGTTCCCCCCACCGTTGGCGCCGAGCGAATTGCCCAGCATCGGGTTGACAACCAGGGCTGGCCCGCCATTGGCTACCATTATTTCATCACCGGCGAGGGCCAGATTCAACAGACCAATGAACTGACTACCGTTTCTTACCACGCTGGTGACCAATACAACCCGGTGGCTATTGGCATCGCTGTTGCCGGAGATTTTACCAGCGTCGCGCCTGCCCCGGTCCAGCTTGATGCCGGGGCGCAATTGATTGCCTGGCTCATTCAGGAACTCAACCTGTCGCCCGAGGCAGTTTATGGCTATAAGGAGTTGGTGGTAACCCAAAGCCCTGGTAACCAATGGGACTCGGGCGCCATGTGGGGCGTTCAACTCAGGCAGAAAATTCAAGACTACCTGGCCGGAGTCATATAAAACGTAAAAACACAGGAGGTTACGTGGAAGTTCCCCAACCCATCGAAACCATATCCAGTGCTTACCAGGTTGAACTGCCCAATTTTGAGGGGCCGCTGGATTTATTGCTCTCGCTCATTGAGAAGGAAGAACTGGATATTACCAAAATCTCCCTGGCCCGTGTGACCGATCAGTATCTGGCTTATCTGGAAGTGTTGCGCGAGATCAATCCCGATGAGATTGCCGATTTTCTTATTGTGGCGGCCAAACTTATCTTGATTAAATCGGAGATGTTGTTGCCCCGCCCCCCGGCCAGCGTCATCGAGGATGTGGAAGAGGATGTGGGCGATGAATTGGCGCGGCAGTTGTTGGTTTATAAACAGTTCAAAGAGATTGCCCTTCATCTCAAAGATACAGAAGACAAAAACCAACGTAACTTTGTCCGGGTGGCGCCACTTTCACTCAAGATCGAGCCGAAATTGTTGCCGGGTGTCATCACCATGGAAGAACTGTTGCTGGCCGCGCGTGAGGCTCTGGCCATCAAACCCCCGGAACCGGACGTGGACGATGTGGTTTCGCCGGAGGTGATGACCATCGGCCAGCAGATGGCCGTGATACGACAGGAGATTACGGCAAAAAAACATATCAATTTTAGGGACTTGCTGCGTCAAAGCCGCCACCGTATTGAGATAATTGTGACCCTGTTGGCAGTTTTGGAATTGATTAAGCGGCGTATTGTAAAAGTGGAGCAACCCGACCTTTTTGGAGATATTTTGATTGTCCAAAACGAGAGATCGCCGGAACTAACCGACGCCGAATGGGAAGCGCTTACGGGGATGACGGAGGTGTCCTGATCCCGCCCTTATCCTCCTTCGATGAGCCACTGTAATAGCATAACTCCCCCCACCCCGGCCATTACACACAAGATCAAAAACACAACCAAACAACTGACGATAAGATGGAACTGGAAAAATTGAGCCAACCCGCTTTTTTCCGGTTCTTCGGCGCTGGTTTGATAGACCCTGTCACCGAGCGGCGCGGCGGCGGCAAGGTCGGCTCCTGGTAGTTGTGCCGCATCCGTGGTCGAGGCGGTACCTCGTTGGGCGATGGCCTGGGTTCGCCGGCTGGCCCGGCCTGCTTCGGCCTCTTTACGCAAACGCTCAATATCTGGATAAAAAGGTTCAATAGTCTCCAGTTTGTTGATGAGTCTACGGGCCAGGTAAAACTTTTTTTTGGTCAAAGCAGTGGCGGCGCGCTGGAACAGCTCGTCGGCTACGGGTTCTCCGGCCGTGTTGGTGGCCAGCTCACGCTGTAACAGGTCGATATGGGCCTGGGTATCCTCAATCTGGCTGCGGAGACTATTGGCAACTTCTGGCCGGGTTTCCCGTTCCAGCTTTGTTTCTAGCAAGGGAAGATTTATCTGGAGTTGGTGCAGCGTTCTTTCTTTATATTCTTTTTGTTCAGAGGTAAGTATTGCCATGGGCTCGTTGTTGATTATATTGAAATTAATCGGTCAAAGATAAAAGATTTAGGGCGATGCAGGGCCGCAAAACGAAGAAGTAGAACCATGCTCAAGGCGCCGCTAGTATCAAACAACATGTCAAATATTTCAGGGTGGCGACCGGGAACAAAGGACTGGTGATATTCGTCGGAGATTCCATAAAGTACTGTCAGGGCCAGGGCTGCGAACAAAACAGGCCAGGAAATCTGGCGTTGGGGGGATAAGGCTCGCCACCACAGCCAGGCTAACATGGCATAAACCACAGTGTGCGCCGATTTATGAAAAATCTTTTCGATTGTTTCACCCCCAAGATCAACCAGAGTTGGCTGCGCCGAGAGGATAAAAATAAGCGCCATCAAAAATACAAGAGGTGCAATATCTCGCAGCCAGCGCGGCATGGTTTCAATTCGAGCCGTCATAAGCCATAAGCCTTTTCCACAATTTGGGCCAGCCTGGACCAGTTGTATTTTTCTGGAATGGTCTGACCGGCAATCTGCCCTAATTTCATTCTGGTTTCAGCCTGCTGCAATAACGTGACCACGGCTTCAGCTAAAGCAATATCGTTCTCGGGCGGCACCAGCACCCCGGACACGCCGGACTCGATGTATTCACAATTTTGACCCACGGCATCGGCCACCACGGGTAAGCCCGCCGCCAGCAGACTGATTAACTTTACCGAGCACTTGGTGCAGTTGAGCAGGGTATCATCGTAAGGATAAACCGCCACATCGGCTGCCGCAAAATAGGCGGGCACCCGGCCCATCGACGCCCAGCCGGTGAAATGCACATAGTTGGCCAAATTTGCCTGGGCCAGTTTGAGCGCCAACGTTTTTTCCTCACCTTGTAGCCCTGCACCGACAATCAACCAGCGAGCCTGGGGCAGTTGGTCGGCCACCATTTTCACCAGGCTGACAATCCGTTCCAACCGAAACTCCACAAAACGCGAGTAGAGTAAAATGGTCGGCGCGTCGGCGGAGGGGTCAGCAACTGTGGGGGACTCAGCAACTGCTTGCGGCTGACCCTGGTCCACCGGCCCCGGTTCGACTGCGGTTGTTTGGCTGTGATACCCGTTGGGCACGTAAAAGATGTCGGCTGTGTCCCGCCCCAGCCCAGTGCTGACCAAATCGGCCAGCGCCCGGCTGGCCACGCTGACGCTATCCGCGTGGCGCAACCCCCACTGTTCCTGCCAGGCAAAGAACTTTTTTTGAACCACCGTATATGGCAGAACCTCATTCCAACCCTGTTCCCAATCGTCGGCATCGACCACCAGCCGCACCGATAAACCGAATAAGCGGCGCAACCACCACAGCACTAGGTGAGCCAACCCGGCGTAAGCCTTGGGCTTGAAACAATGGATGACCTCCGGCTTCAGGGCCAACGTCCGGGCTACCAGCGTGCGAGTCAACAATATGTGAAAGAACAGCGGCAGGCGAAATATGCCGCCGGGTAAGGTCACGTTGACCACCTGCACCCCATCCTCGATCCAACTCTGCCCGGCCCGGCTTGGATCGTCCCAGGGGGGGATGAGCACGGTTACCGCGTGGCCTCTGGCGGCCAGGGCTTTGGCCAGCGGTACGGCCCGGATACTCATGGTGGCTTTGGGCCGCAAGCCAAACGGGCCGATAAAAACAATTCTCATCTTGGTCACATCGACCCTTGATTGTAATGACTCTCATGGTTCTGGCAAATCATCAGGCCAATTTTATCCTTCGCGTAGCAACTTCTCTAGCTCCGCCAAATCCGCCATGACAAAATCTGGTTGATGGGGGGCGGTGGGCAAATCTTGGCGGCTGGCCTCGCCGCTCAATACCAGTACGGTGGTGATGCCGGTAACGCCCAGGGCGATGTCGGTGTAGAGACGGTCGCCGACCATGCAAATCTGGGCGATAGGGATACCGGTTTTTTCGACCAGGGCGTCGATGATGGGCTGGTTGGGTTTGCCCACCACCACATCGGGCCGGCGTCCGGTGGAGGCTTCCACAAAGGCAATCATAGCCCCGATGTCGGGCATAAAACCGCCTTCGATAGGGCAGTTGAAATCGGGATGGGTAGCGATGTAAGGAACGCCGGCCCGCACCAGGTCGCACAGCCGCCACAGCTTGGCGTAGGTTAAGGTGGTGTCAAAGCCGAGCACGGCGTAATCCGGTTCATCTTCCACCAAGGTGAAGCCGCGGCTGCTGAACTCGTCTGCCAGGGCGGGCGTACCGACGACGTAAAGTTTGGCCCCCGGTTTCTCCTGGCCAAGATAAATTGCCGTGGCTTCGCCGGAGGTGAAAATTTTTTCCGGGCCAATATCCAGGCCCAGCCGTCGCAGTTTATCGGCGTACTGATCCCGGTGTTTGGACGAGTTGTTGGTGAGAAACAGGTAATCAATCCCTTTGGCCCGGCAGATGTCGATGAATTCCAGGGCGCCCGGCAGCAGTCTGTCGCCCAGGTAGAAGGTGCCGTCCATGTCGAGCAGAAATAAACGAATGTCGGTCAGGTTGTTCAAGCGTTGGTCCTTTATTTACAAAATTCCCAGCATCCGGCTCAGTTTGGCCACGGTAAATCGGTTGCGCAAGTAGTGGCTGTTTTTCACCGCTCGCGTGGTTTCCTCGTGGCTCAAACCGAGGGTGGGCATATCGGTGGCGGCGCCAACCTGGCCGAGCCAGCGGGTCATTTCTGGGGATGAGGGCACGCTGGCGGCAATCTCCTGTATCCGGGGCCACTGGTCGATGATCTTTTGCTTGAGGGCGTCGTAATCCTGGCCCGACATATCAAGAAAGGGCGTTTGGGCGGCAATGACTCGGTTGGCGATGGGGGCGTAAACGGTTTGAATCTGTTGAATCTCTGCGGCGCGGTCGGGTTGGGGGGTCGCAGCCAGGCGTTCTTTGGCCTGAGCCTGGGTCAGTTGTCTGATTTGTTCGTAATACCCGGCCGCAATCAGGGTGGTCACCCCCACTTTGGCCCCGTGCAACACGGCCGGTAGATGGTCCCATACAATTTTCATTTCCAGGTGGTGCGAGATGTGATGCTCCATGCCCGAAGCCGGGCTGGAGCCGCCAAATTCCAGCATGCACAGCCCCGACTCAATCAGTCCATCCATCAGGTAACGGATTCCGTCCGGCGAGGCGTTGCCGATTTCGGCGGCGTGGTCGGTGCAGATTTTGGCCGATTGCCGGGAACGCCGGGCAATGTTAGCATCGTAGGGTTCGTCCCATAGCAGGTGGCCCAGAGACCAGTCGGCGGCCGAGGTGTATTTGCCCAGCATGTCGCCAAAGCCGGAAGCAATCATTGCTTTGGGCGCTGCGCAGAGGGTGGGGAGATTGGCAAACACGGCCATCGGTGGCTGGCAGATGACGGTTTGTTTGAGTCCGCCCAGCACCAGCGGCGCGCCGATGGAGGTAAAGCCATCTACTGACGGGGCCGTGGGCACCGAGATGAACGAGGTTTTGGTGCGGTGGCTGGCAAAACGGGTGATGTCGGTGATAACGCCGGAGCCGACGGCCAGATAGATTCGGTCTTGCGTGTCGGCCTGGACGAGAACTTGCATAATGAATTCTTCGTTGGGGATCACTTCATCGCCGGTAAGGATGACGGTTTTGACATCCCCGCCCTGGCGGGTGAGGGCTTCCTCGACGGCCTGGCCCAGAACGGGATAGGTATTTTGATCGGCTACGAGCATAAATCGGCTGAGTTGTCTGTCGGCGCAATACTGCCTCAGGCCGGGGATGACGTTATCTTCAATGTGAACGAGGATCGATGAATTAGCTATCATTGAATGGTCCTTTGTTGGAATGGGTTTAGAAATACGGCGTGTATTATAGAGGGAAGGGGAGGATATGAGCAAGAATGGTGGTGTTATGGTGAGGTTGGTAGCGGGGCTAGACCCAGGAGTTGCGATACCGTGACAAAGGTATAACCTTGCTCGCGTAGTTGGCTGATGATTTCGGGTAAGGCTTCGGCGGTGTGCTCTCCACGCGTATTCATATGCATAATGATAATCGAGCCGTTGTCTACCTGGCCGGTTATCGCCTGGACCATAGCCCTGGCCGACACCTGGGGGTCGGGATCACCACTGATCACGTCCCCGCTGATGGCGCGCAGGCCGTGTTGGCCGACCACGACCACGGCCTCGTCGGTGTACCTATCAAAAGGAAAGCGAAACAACGTCGGTTGTTGACCGGTGAGGCTGAGCAGCAGTTGTTGGGTGCGCTGGATTTCGGCGCTCATTTCGGCGGGGCCGAGTTGGGTGAAGTCGGGATGACTCCAGGAATGATTACCCAATTCAAACAGGGGGTTACCGGCCAGGGCCTGAGTCTGAGCCGAATATCGTTGCATCCAGAGTCCGCCCAAAAAAAGAGTAGCCGGGGTTGCGGTGGTGGTCAGGATATTAATGATGGCTGCGTCATAACCGGCCGGCTCACCAGCGCTCTGGCAGGCGTCGAAGGTGAGGGTGTCACTTAACCCATAGTTTTGCAGTGAATGCAAGGGTATGCTTCCAATAGAACGTTGCAAACCTATGCTTCCAATAAATTACCGAG
>JAFGNV010000192.1 GCA_016926805.1 Anaerolineae bacterium | reverse complement strand
CAATGCCCAAAGGAGAAGAATTATCAATGCCCTTGATGCGGTTGTTCTGGCCGCTCCAGACCTTGTTGTAAAAGAGGAAAACGTAAGGAGATTCTTCAGCAATGATGCGTTGGACTTCCTGGTATTTCTCCTTGCGAAATTCGGTATCGTAAGTTTTGCCGGCTTCCTCAAAAAGAGCTTCTACATCTTTATTGATATAGGCCACGGCGTTGAGTTGGGGAATGCTTTCTTCGGCCCAGATGGTATACATGATGTGCGGCTCGATGGTAGCTCGCCAGGCGCCCAGGTACATATCCCAGTCGGGTTCTTCGCTATTGGTGGCCTCCAGGAAACTGGCCCATTCCATCGGCTGGATTTCGACCTCAATCCCGATGTCGGCCAGGTAATCCTGCACCGCCACGGAAATCAACTCAAGCGTCTGGCTGGTGTGGGGACCGTAAATCATTTTGAGTTTCAGGGGCTCGCCATTCTCATCCATCATAGTCCCATCTTGCAGGGTGTAACCGGCCTCGGCAAAAAGTTCAATGGCCTTGTCAGAGTCAAACTCATAACATTCAACATCGGGGGTATAGGCCCAGGAGGTTTCGGGATATACCGAACAGAGACGTTTGGCCTGCCCCAGCATAACTTCATCGGTGAGGAGTTGTTTGTCGATGGCATAGTTGATGGCGTGCCGCACGTTGATGTCGTGGGTGGGGAAGCCCTCGCGCATATTCAGACCAATGTAGCTCCACCGGGCGGCGGCTGGCCACCATTCGTAAACGGTGATGTTGTCTAACTGGCGCGCCTCTTCCAGATTTTCCGGGGTGATAGGGCCGGTGTCGGTTTCGCCGGTTTTCATTTTTTGATAGGCAATGTCCTGGTCGGGCACAATCTCAAGAACCTGGCGTTCGATGTTGGGACGGCCTTTGTACCAGTAATTCTCATTGGCTTCAAAGATGACATATTGATCCCGTTTCCATTCAACCAATTTGTAAGGGCCGGAAACAACACTGGGACTGTTGATTTCGGGATTCTTTTCGGGGTCACTCCAGTCCAGGTTTTCCCAGATGTGCTTGGGCAGGGGGTCAATCAAACCCGTCATCTGGCCCAGAGCGGGAGCATAAACTTCCTTAATCTTTATCTGAAGCGTATAGTCATCCAGAGCTTCATAGGACTCAATAAAGTCGAACTGGGAAAGGTAAGGGAATTCATTTTCGGGGTTGGTAACCTGGTCAAACGTCCATTTGTAATCGAAAGCGGTGATAGGTTCCCCATCACTCCACTTCATAGTCTGACGCAGGTTAAATGTAAAAGTCAGACCATCTTCAGAAATGGAGTAACTTTCGGCCATGTTGGGGATGTATTCCATGGTTTTTTCATCCAGCCGGAGTAAGGCCCCGCTGTAAACCATGGCCTGGTAACCACTGGAACCGGTATCGGTGGTTTGGTAGGGGTGGAAACTGACGGCGTCGGAGGTGGACACGTCACGGTATTCCCCGCCATATTTATTACGTTGGGTGGTCACATCCTCATTGCTGACCACGGTGATGCCGCCTTCCAGTTCGGTGGCTTTAGCCGCTTGCGATTCTTCAACAACCTCTTTGACAACTTCCTGGTCGTCTCCAGCTGCTTCCTCGGTAGCCGGTTCGGTCGGCTCTTCGGTTACTTCCGTGGCTGTAGCCTCGGGTTGGGCTGCTTCGGGGGCAGTCTGCTCTTCAGCAACCGGCGCTTCTTCCTGCACCGCTGGCGCCGGCGCTTCGGTAGCCACGGCACCGCATTGAGCTGCTACCAGAGCCAAAGCTACCACAATTAATCCTGATAATAATTTTTTGGCGTAATTTGTTTTCATTGGGCTTCTCCTTCTTTTGGTAAATATATCCTGTCGCATAGATCTAAATCTAACCGCCTCCGTTGCCCTCATTCTCACCGTTGCCATTGTTTTCGCCGTTTTCTTCGCCGTTCCCGTTTTCATCGCCGGGTGGCGGTGATTCATCGCCGGGTGGCGGTTCTGGGGGGGCAGAGACACCTTCATCTTCATCGGGCGGCGGCAGCGGTTTTTTGGTAAACCAGTCCACGGTATTGTTAACCAATTGGCTCTGCGCATCGGGCGGCAGCAAATAGAGCGGGAAAGCAAAATAGGCAATCTTGACCCGTTTGTCCTCATAAACAATCACCGAGGCCGCCCCCGCTTCTTCGCTGTCCGGACCGCGGGCAAAAATGACCCGGGCATCAGGGGTGTTACGAACTACATCCACGGCGAGTGGCTCGCCGGAAGGGGTTTGTTCAAAGCTGATAATCTCACCGTCGCCAAATCCCTGGGCCAGAGGGTGGTCGAGCTGAGCTACTTGCAGGTCAAACTGCGGGGCAAAGCCCTGATATTCGGCGTGAGCCACCGAGGTTAAAAAGTCGGTGTGCTCCCAATCAAAGGCAATGGACGCGCCGGACAGAATCAGATTCCCGCCAACCTGCACGTATTCAATTAACAAAGCCGCGCCTTCTTCACCAATGCTGTCATCCCAGTAATCGCCGGTGGTCCAGATAACGGCATCGTATTCCAACAATTGCCCGATACCGGGGTATCCATCCCGAGACGTGCTCCAGGCCTTTACCTTGTAGGTATCGCTAAGAACGTTGTAGTAGTCTAGGGCACTGGTTTGAGCATCATCACGCGGGCGACCGCTATCGTCGGCAACCACCAGAATGGTGTCAATTCTGACGCTGCGCAGACTCGGCGGCAGTTCACCACCAGGCTCCTCGGTTTGACAAACGGCCGTTGTCGGGCTGAACAGACAGTCGGAGATATTTCCCTTTAACAGTAGTTCAAAAGCATCGGTATTGGTGTCGGCGTTGTCTGAGAGCATGATCATCACATTGCGGCCATTTTCTTGATGCAGATGGAAGAGGGTTGAGCCGCCGCGTTCCAGGTCTCCCACCCCGGCAATCTGAATCCGGCCGTCAACGAAACGGGTTTCTGGCTCGGGTGGTTCGTCATTGATCAGGGCAAGTTTGTTCTGGTCGGCTTCTGCCTCGTGGTCGGTCAACATTTCTTCGTCCTCGGTCTTCTCATCCGGGGCGAGAATGGTGATGCCAGCCGCCTTCAGATATTCGGCAACCGCTTCAGCTTCGTCAAAACGGCCCACAAAGATGGTATCATTCTGGTTGCCAATTTTATCAACAAAGGTGACTGTCCGGTCGATTTCTTCCAGGGCGTCTTTTAGCCGCACGGAGTCGTCAAACTGGCTGTTAAGTACCAACGAGTTGTCAAATACAAGGTCAACGTTTGGGTTAAAGAAGTAGGGAAAATCTTTTAACTCAAAACTCCGTTCGCCGCCGCTGAGAAAGGAGGCAATATTGTTGATGAGGGTACCGTTGTTTTCGGCAGCGCTATAGGGTTCGGCAAAAAAGGTCAGGTCGCCCAGGGCCAGCACTTGGTTGTTGGTAGTCAGCGCGGCAGCGGCATTGGTGCGTCCGCCTTCGCTAGTTGAAGATTTGGTGGTGTCATCGCCCAGGATAATCTCGTGTTCTGGCGCATATACCGAACCACCAGCGTAAAAGATGACCTTACTTCCATTTTCCAGGCCGGTGGTGAGGGGACTCTTTTTGAAATTGGTGTAAATAACATTGCGGTAATTGTTGTCATTGTTTTCAAGGCTGTAAAGATAATCGTTGGCATAAATAACGCCAAACGCACCGGCAATACTATTGAGCGCCTCCACCACCACTGTGCGGGTCGGGTCGCCAATAATTAGCACCCGGCCGCCTTTTTCCACAAAGCGTTGAATTTCGGTGATTTCGGCGGGGGTATATTCGGTGCGGGGCAAGGGCAAAATTAAGGACTTTGCGTAGCGAAGCTTGTCGGCCAAACCGGTTCCGTTGGCATTTCCGTTTTCAGAATCAAGCTCTTCTCCGTTGCCGCTGCCCAAAACCAGTTCGTAGTCAAATCCCCGGTTGACCAATTTGGCGAGAAGCACATTGAGTTCTTCGATAAAAAGGGCATTACGGTGGGCATAGTCAATAACCACCACCCCCCGGGTGACAGGAGGTTTGTCGACCGCTGCCAGCCGGGCCGACTTGGCCGACGTATCAAGCTGAGTGATTTCCAGTTCACGTTCCGGGGGAGTGTAGGCGCTGGCAGTTCCACCGTAATAGATGAAACGCCCCACTACAAACCCCAGAAAGATCAGGCCAACAATAACTACCAGAATAAGCCAGATTGATTTACGCATGAGGTTACTCCAGAGGGATGTAAAGCTGATAAAAAGCGGGCCATTCGAGATCCGCGTTGCTCAGATCAAATTTGGGTTGATTTTCCAATTCTTCAAACAGAGCCAGCGCCGCAGCTTGTTTCTCTTCATCCAAAGAGGCCAGATATTCTTGACGCAAATTGACCAGTTGGTAATTTTTCAAACCCGCCATTCTTGCGACAGCGTCCGCTGCGTCGAGTTTGGAGCCAAGGGCGTCAATCAGGCCGTATTCCATCGCTTCGATGCCGACCCAAATTTCGCCGGTAGCCAGTTCGTCGGGTGAGATATTGAGGGGGTTGGGTGCCTTTGAGCGTTCCGCAATCACGCTGTCCCGGAAATCTTCAAACAGCAGGTTCTCCTTTTGCAGCATGCTGGTGGCGCTGCCGCCGGTGGATTTAAACGGGCCGGTGGTGATGTATTGCTCACTCAAGGTTTCGGGGCTAGGTTGGCCCATAATTATCCCCACGTTGCCCACAAAGGAGGCGGGTTTGGCGTAAATCTCGTTGGCGGCCACGGCAATTTGGTAGGCCGCGCTGAAAGCGCCAATGTCAACGCTGGCCACAACCGGTTTTTCTGCCCGCAGTTTGCGAACCTGAAAATAAATGTCGTGTCCGGCCGATGCCCCCCCGCCAGGGCTGTTGATGGCCAAAATTACTCCCTTGATGTCACGGGCCTTCAGGGCGTAATCAATTTGGCGTTCCATCACCGCCGACAATTCATTGGTAACCTGGGTGTCCAGATCGAGAACGGCAATCTTGGGGGTCGGGATGAGGGCCATGGCCAGGTAGTAGCCGCCTACCAGGGCAATGGCCAGAACCACAACGTAAATAATAATTGTGCGTAGCAAGGATTGGGAGGACTTGCCACGTTCCTCATGATTTTCACTCATAGCGTCTCCTTCCTTTTGGCCCGGTCAGGCCGTAGACTAATGATTTTGGCTGCATTTCGAATGAGGGTTACGTATGGCAAGGCCTTCGATCAGTTATCGAATTGTTCAAGGTCAAAATAAAGGCTTCCGCTACGGGCCTACTTTAATGAAATGCCCCAAATTTATTTTAATATTGACAGATTAAATCAGAATGAACCCCCAAGAAATAGCGTTGGTATAGAGGGGATAAGGGATTGTAATCTGTGACTCCGCTATATTATACGGATATAGTTTACGGATATATTATACGGAAGAATGTTATACAGGACAAACCCTTTTTAGAGATAATCACATGCGAACAGCCCAGAAAAGACCGTAATCGATCATCCCCAGCCGTAAAGCGTGATGCGAAGCCAGGACGTGCTGGTAGACATTATCCAGATTGGCCCCGGTACGCCATTTGAGATAGCGTTTGTACAGGCGGTAGAGCCAGGCAAAACTGGAAAGCCACAGAAAGATGACACAATCGCGGTTGAGAATGTTGAGATTATATTGGGTGACAATTTCACTGCGCCGCAAATCAAACCCCGCCTCGGCGATGGCCCGTTGGTAGCTAGCCAGGGTTTCCAGGTAAGGTACGTCCCACACGCACAGAAATTCTTGATAGATTTTGCGGTTTTTTGCCGAGGCAGTAGCCACATGGTCAATAACCAGCAAATCGGCAAAGGTAAAGACCCCGCCCGGTTTCAATACCCGGCCCGCCTCCTGAAGAAAGGTCGGTTTGTCGGCAAAGTGAGCCGGAGACTCGATAGACCAGGCCAGGGCAAAGGAGTTGTCGGCCAGCGGCAGACGGTGGGCATTGCCCAGGCCAAATTGTACCTGCGGCCAAACGTTTTTTTTAGTTGCATTAGAGGTAGCCCGGTAGGCATTGTAGGGAGTAAAATCCACGCCCACTACCTCCAGGCTGTATCGTTGGTGAGCGTGGAGGGCGGCCCCGCCGCGTCCGGCGGCGATGTCAAGCAGGCGATGATCGGCGGCGTGAGGGCTGTGGGCGTGTAATTCCAACAAGCCGTCGGCCAGTCGATTGATCAAACGCAGATGGCTGCTGACGTGCAGGTGGTACTGGCCCGGGTTCGAGTAGCCGACGTTCAGGTAAGACTCCATGTCTGACCATTGGCTCAGATACAGGTACAGGTCGGCGTGGGGATTACGATAACTGTACTGGCCGTTGACATCGCTCACGTTCCAGGTGGGATTGGCGATGTGACGGGCGGTGCGGTTCATGGAATTCATCGGTTAGCCAAATTCACCGGCCAGTAACGCGCGGGCTTGTTTAACATCACGGTTGATTTGGGCCATAAGTTCTTCAACGCCGTTGAATTTTTTCTCAGACCGCAGGTATTCGACAAATTCCAGGGTCAGGGGTTGGCCGTAGAGGGTTTCGCTAAAATCAAAAATGTGGGTTTCAACGGTTCGCGTATCGCCTTCAAAACTGGGACGGACGCCGATGTTGGTGACGCTGGCCAAACGCGGCGCATTGGTAGTGTGGGCAAAGGTGGCGTAAACGCCGTTGGCCGGAACCAGCCGCTCGGCAGGAGCCGCCAGGTTAGCGGTGGGAAAGCCCAGTTTGCGGCCTCGCTTCACCCCTTCGACAACCTGACCGGTGAGGGAAGGGTAGCGTCCCAGCAAATGCGCTGCCTGGCGCACGTCACCCATCCCCAATAATTGGCGGATTTGGGTGCTGCTGACCGGTTGACTGTTGATCAGGAAGGGGGCAAACTCACGGACGGTGTAATTGAATTCCTGTCCCAGGGCGGTGAGTTTTTCCAGATTACCTTCGCGGTTCTTGCCCAGGGTAAAATCATGACCAGCCCAAAATTCAATCACCTTAATGTGGTTGGTCACCAATTTCATAAAATCGTAGGCCGTTGTTTGTGCAAATTCCAGGGTAAAAGGGATGATGATCAAAACGTCAAGCCCAAATTTCTCAAACAGGGCAGTTCGTTCTTGGGGTGTGGTCAGATAATCATTGTTGGCCAAATGAGGCGCCAGCACGGTTTTGGGCCGGGGGTGGAAAGTAATCACGGCGGTTTGGGCCTGACGTTCCTGGGCGGCCTCTGTGAGCTGCCGGAGTAGGGCCTGATGGCCCAGGTGAATGCCGTCAAATGTGCCGATGGTGAGTATGGTTGGTTGGAGCAGATTGGCCGAAGTAAGGTTGTGGAAAATTTTCATGGTCAGGCGATTCACTCCGTCAGGGGTGAAAAACTTTTTTGGGCTGCCAGAGTTTATCATCTGATTCGGCTGGCGTCAAAATGGCCAGAAAATTTCCATCGTGGGTGTAGGCTCGTAGCAGTTGTGGCCGGGTTTCCGGCGCTGTAAATGGATCAAAATCCAGTTCGATTTTCCGGCCATGTTGAATATGAATCGTGTTTGTCTCGCTAAGGGTAATTTGTGGCAGATGCGCCACGGCCCGGTCCAGTGGTTGCAGGTATTTTTGCCAGGCGTTCCCGTCCGTTTCAATTTCCTGCTCCAATTGGGTCAGAGAGACGGCCTCATCCAGCACCCAATCGCCGCTGGCGGTGCGAGTCAACCGGGCGAGATGCGCTCCCGTTCCGGCGGCGTCACCCAAATCGCGGGCCAGAGAGCGGATGTAAGTGCCCGATGAGCAGATTACGTCCAGGGTCAGGCAGGGTGGTTGCCAGGAAACCCAGTTAAGCGCGTGAATCGTAACCCGACGCGGCTTGACCTCAACCGGTTGACCGGCCCGGGCCAATTTGTAGAGGGGTTGTCCCTCTTTTTTGAGGGCGGAAAAAATCGGCGGGATTTGTTCGATGTTGCCCAGAAATTGAGGTAACAGGCGGCGCAGGTAGGCTGGAGTGAGGAGGGTGGTATCGTGGGTGGCCGTAATTTGACCGTCGGCGTCAAGCGTGTTGGTAATTGCGCCAAAGCAGATGGTAGCCCGGTACTGCTTGCGGTTGGGCAGCAGATATTCAATCAAGCGGGTGGCCTGGCCCAAACCCAATACCAGCACGCCGGTAGCCAGTGGATCCAATGTACCGGCGTGCCCCACCTTACGTTGGCCGCTCAATTTCCGCAGCCGGGTCACCACATCGTGGGAGGTGATTCCCTGGGGCTTGTTGATATTCAAAAAACCAGAGATATTACCCGCTTCCGGCATTAATTATCTGTTTCGGGGTTAGACGGGTTTTCGTTTGCCTCGCGTTCCGCTTTGAGGGTGTCAAGCAGACTATCAATGCGTAAGCCGTGCTCCAGAGATGTGTCCAGTTTAAACGTGAGTTCGGGCACATGGCGCAGCGATAATGACCGGGCCAATTGACTCCGAAAGTAGCCGCTGGCCCGGGCCAATCCGGCCAGCGTGTGTTCAGCCTCGGTATCATCCAGGGTGGTGAAATAGACCTGGGCCTCGCGCAAATCGGGGCTAATTTCAACCCCGGTAATGGTGACAAATCCCAGGCGTGGGTCTCGGGTTTCGTGTTGGAGGAGCTGGCTGATTTCCCGATGCAGCAATTCAGAAACTTTGCGCTGGCGACGACTGGGCATCGGTTAATTGACTCGTTCCTTTACGTAGGCTTCAATAATATCGCCTGGCTGGAAATTTTCAAACCCGTCAACGCCAATGCCACACTCAAAGCCGGTGTTCACTTCCCGGGCATCCTCGGTGAAGCGTTTGAGGGAAGAGATTTTACTTTGGTGCAGAACCTCATTGTTACGGATGACGCGAGCCATGGCATTGCGGGTGATGTGACCGTCGATGACATACGAACCGGCCACCTGACCACGCCGGGTGATTTTGAACACCGCCCGTACTTCGGCCCGGCCAATGGTCTTGTCGGCGTATTCGGGTTCCAGCAGACCTTTGAGCGCCTTGTCAACGTCGTCGATGAGTTTGTAGATGATGGCGTACTGCCGGACATCGACTCCTTCAGCGTCGGCGACACGGTGGGCCGCAGGGTCTACCTCAACGTTAAAGCCAATGATGATCGCCCCCGAAGCTACCGCCAGATTTACATCCGACTCCGAGATGTTGCCGGTTCCTTCCAGCAGGATTTTAACTTTCAGATGTTCATCCCCCAGGTCTTTGAGCGAGTTAACAATCGGTTCCAGGGAACCCTGCACGTCTACCTTGAGTATAATTCTGAGGGTTTGGTCGCCGCCTTCGCCGCGTTGTTTAAAAAAGTCTTCCAAAGATATGACCCGCCTGGCGGTGGGGGCTTGCGCCCGACGGGCAGTGGCTGTTCGGGCCTCCACCATAGCTCGCGCGGTTCTTTCATTGGGCACCACCTCAAAAAATTCGCCTGCGTCGGGCACGTCGGCCAGACCCAAAATAGACACCGGCATCGACAAGCCGGCCTTTTTGATGCTCTTGCCTCGGTCGTTGAACATCGCCCGGATGCGAGCGTGCTGGGTGCCAATAACCACCACGTCACCTTCTTTGAGGGTGCCGTTTTGCACCAGTAAAGTAGCCGACACGCCCCGTTTTTTGTCTAACTTGCCTTCGATAACCAGGCCCTGGGCTAGGCGATTGGGGTTGGCTTGCAGGTTGGCCACATCTGTTACCAGCAAAATATTCTCCAGCAACTCATCAATACCGATATTCTCGGTGGCCGATATCGGCACACAAATCGTCTCGCCGCCCCAGTCTTCTACCACCAGATCAATATTGGCCAGTTCTTGCTTGACTTTTTCAGGGTTGGCGTTGTCTTTATCAATTTTGTTGAGGGCTACCATGATGGGAACGCCTGCCGCGCGGGCGTGTTCAACCGCTTCGCGGGTTTGGGGCATCACCCCATCGTCGGCGGCGACAACCAAGACGGCCAGGTCGGTGGCCTGGGCGCCACGGGCGCGCATGGCGGTAAACGCGGCATGACCGGGAGTATCAAGAAAAGTAATCACCTTATCACCGACCTGAACCTGATAGGCGCCGATATGTTGGGTGATTCCCCCAAACTCACCCTTGACCACCCGAGTTTTTCTGATGGCATCCAGGAGTGAAGTTTTGCCGTGGTCAACGTGCCCCAACACGGTAACCACCGGCGGGCGGGGTGTCAGGTTGGCCGGGTCTTCGTTGGCGATGAGACGTTTTTGCAACGGGATAATCTCCTCTTTTGCCGGAAGTTCTGGCTCGGCAATTTGGGGGGGAATCACTTCGTAACCCATCTCTTCGCCAATAATGGCCACGGTATCAAAATCAATCTGTTGGTTGATGTTGGCCATAATCCCGTTGTTCATCAACTCTTTAATCAGATCAATGGGGCTGACCGACATCAACTCGGCCAGTTCTCGCACCGAAATTGCCGGCGGTACCTCGATGATTTTTCCGTTTGTGGTTACTTCTGTTTTTTGTTGTGCGCTTGTTGCCATAATACCCACCTCGTTTAAAAAATTTGGAGTGAAAGAGATATATCTCTTCCAGGGCAGTTTAAAACAGCCTGTCAAAAAATCTCTCTTGTGGCTGGCGACATAAAAACATAACCTGTTTCAAAGACCTGCCAGACCCACCTGGCTCAGTTGAACAGATAGCCAAGACGATCTGACACCCGAAAGCAGGCACGGTGTATTTGCCGCAGCCGCAAACAGACTGTCTTAAACCTACGCCAGTAGATTAGCGGGGAACATAGATATTTAAGGTGACAAGGGCTTAGGGCTAAGGATTAAGCCTAATCTTGTTTCAGGACAACTTCCACATTTGGTTGTGGAATTACTTAATATTTTGGCCTCATATTGAGGCCTCAACTTGAGGCCTCATCTTGAGGAAGTTAAATATTTCCCAATCCTTAGTTTGGCCAAGCCGGGGGAGGGGCTTAATGAGGGGGTACAATGATTTGGAAACAAGTCGGATCAATTGCTCATAAGACTCTCACCCCACACGTTACTATGATACGTGCTCACAGCTTATATTCCTTTATCAACCTCAAATAGATGCTATCTTGTTGCTCTCTTTTTAACTGGACCATCCTTCCCCTGGGATACATCCTACTTACTTATACTTTTGAAAATTCAGCTTCAAAATAAGATTGGAGCGCAACCAATTCCTCATCAGAGATATTGGTTTTTAGGGCGCGGGCCAAGAGCTGTTTATGCAAACTCTTCTCCCCACAACTGGCCTGCCGACACACATAAGCGCCGCGTCCGTTGGCTTTGCCGGTAGGATCAACCACAATCTTGCCTTCTGGCGTACGAACCACCCGAATTAACTCTCGTTTGTCTTTTACCTTGCGACAAACAATGCAGGATCGCTGTGGTTTATGTTTTAGTCGAGTCATCAGGGTCTGATTTTAGAGTTCTTCGTCCTCGTCGTAATCCAACCAGTCCTGGCCACGCCGGGTGCGCTTGCGGCGTCGTTCCGATACAACCTCACCCAGCCGCTCATCATACACCAGACGGCGTTTCTTTTGGCGAGCCTTCTTTTTGGCTTGCTTTTTCTCATCCTCTTCAAAGTCGTCGTCTTCCCATTCGTCGGCTGACGCCCCTGCAAAGTCAAACAACTCAGGCTCACCTTCAGCTTCGGCCTGGGCTTCTACAGCTTCGGTTGGAACCTCGGCTGTAGTCTCAATTTCAGGTTCGACCAGAGCTTCAGCTTCAGCTTCGGGCGCAGGTTCTGTATCTGCTTCAGGCGCAGCCTCTATGGCCTCAACTTCGGCAAGTAATGCCTCTGCCTCGGCCACAATGTCCTCTATATCAATCGGAACTTCGGCTTCTTCTGTTTCTTCCTCAACCGCCGTCTCTGCTGTTTCAGTCACTTCGGCCAATCTTTCTTCATCTTTAATTGGCAATGAGGGTTTAGGCATTTCACCGCTTAAGATGGCTTCTGCCTCACTGAGGATATCGATAGCTTCAGCGGCTTGCCTGGCCTCGGCGGCTTTCCGGATTCTGAATTCGTTCTCAAGGGCCATTCGGGCCAGATTAACCATCTCAATGGCTTCGCTAAACAGGTTCAATTCACCATCAGTATATTCAATTGGTTCTTTTTCGGCAATGATGGCCGCCACCGTATTAAAGATTTCCATTCTGTCGGCCACGCGCTCTCGAATGGCTTCGTCCTGTTTAACCAGGTTGAGTGTTTCCTGGATGGCTTCGCTGGCGCTTTTAATGTCGATCCGCCAGTTGGTGAGTTTGGCCGCAAGGCGGGCATTTTGCCCCTCTTTTCCAATAGCCAGAGACAATTGCTTATCGGGCACCACTACCACGGCGGTTTTACCATTGATGTCGTCCAGCATTACGTTCATGACTCTGGCCGGGCTTAACGAGTTGGCAATAAAATATGACAGGTCGGGATTCCACTGCACCACATCGATCTTTTCCCCGCTAAGCTCATTGACAATATTCTGAATGCGAGTGCCGCGCATCCCCACACAGGAACCTACCGGATCGACGCCTTCCTGGAGAGCGGCCACGGCTACCTTTGAACGGTAGCCCGCTTCCCGAGCAATGGATTTGATTTCAACCGTACCGTTATAGATTTCGGGTACTTCAACCTCCAGCAAACGGCGGAGCATGTTGCGATGGGTCCGCGAAACTATAATGTGGGGTCCGCGACTGCCTTTGCTGACCGTAGCCACATAAGCTCGCAGCCGTTGCCCTTCGGAATAACTCTCGGTGGGAATCTGCTCACCGCGGGGCAGGAAGGCTTCAACTTTACCCAGAGAAAGGGTTACCTGATGGGGTTCTATTTTGTGGACGGTGCCATTGACAATCTCGCCCTCACGTTCAACATAAGTGCTATACAACGCATCCCGTTCTGCCTCGCGGATACGTTGCAAAATTACCTGTTTGGCCGTTTGCGCCGCAATACGGCCAAAGTTGGCCGGCGTGCTCTCCACCGAAACCAACCCCCCCAGTTCCACCTGCGGGTTGATTTTCTTGGCTTCTTTCAGGGTGATTTCACTTTTTTCGTCTTCAACAGTCTCTACCACCGCTTTTTCAATGAAAATCTGAGGCTCTCCTGATTGCGGCTCAATCTGAGCCGTAACATGATTTTCACTGAAATTGCGCTTGTAAGCAGAAATTAAAGCTACTTCAACGGCTTCCAGGACAATGTCGGTTGGTAATTGTCGTTCATGACACACCTGGTTGATGGCCATCATAAAATCGTTCTTCACAACCTCTTGAGCCTCCTGACTCAAATATGTACTAATAATTCTGATTGACAGTTATAAACGAAGAAAAGTGGGGAGAAGCCCACTTTCCGTTGCTCACTACTCTTTCCTTAACCGAGAGAAATTATACCATGAACTGTTCTTGGCGGCAAGTAACTAGAACAAAAAAACGTGATCGGCTCGGAATCATTCGCCTGGCGCTTATGATATTTGCCCCAAGAAGTATCTGCCGGGTTGTTTGGCATAATCATCTGCGGCGTGCTATAATGAGACAATTGTTTTACCCGATCAGCCAACAAACAAGCTGAAAAACCCCCGCCTGATAATTGGAGATGACCGTATGAGTGAATTTGGACAACTCTTGGTGAGTGTTGCCAACATTATCATTGCTATTATTTTGGGTGTGTTGGCCTCGTATGTTGGCGTGTGGCTGTTTACCCGGTCTACCCGCCATCTAGACGATTGGGCCGAGGTTCGGCGCGGTAACGCCGCTATGGGCGTGGTGATGGGGGCGGTTATTGTCGGTATTGCCATTATTCTCAGGCCAGTTGTTGATTTACCCCTGACCATTACCGCCAATGCTATTCTGGTTCTAGCAGGAGAGATGGTCGGTATTGTGGTGGGATTGGTTTTGGCTTTATCGGCCATCGTGTTTTCAGTTGGACTCTTTGGTCGCCTGGTGGGCGATATCGATGAGTTGTATGAATTGCAAAATGGAAATTTGGCGGTGGCTGCTATTATGGCCGGGGTAATCTTGGCGGTTTCTTGGTTAATATCAGGGGCGGTGGGTTCGATTATCCACTGGTTTATTGCATTCCTGGCCGCTTAAACCAAACATCGACGAAGTTCTCGAGAAAAGGGCCGGTATGGAAGTGAAATTGTTGATGGTTTACGACATCAAATCCGAGCGAGAGGCTGAGTATTACCGTTACATGCTGGGTGAATTTTTGCCTGCCGTACAAAATATGGGGCTAGTCATGACCGAAGGCTGGCATACGGCCTACGGTCATTATCCCATGCGCCTCTTTGCCTTTCGAGCCGAAGATGAATATGCCTTAAAAAATATTTTGCACAGTGATGAATGGCTTAACGCGAAAGAGAAGCTCCTCAAATTGGTCCATAACTACGAGGAGCGAATAGTTTTGGCTAAAAATGTGTTCCAGTTTTTCATCTCGTCAAAAAAATAGATAAAGTCTTCCAGAAATAACAAAAAATGCTTCGCCACTACCGGCGAAGCGTTTTTTGCTTTCCGGCCTAATCTCGCTCAATCTCCGCGTCGGCGGGCATGCCGGGTTTGAGGCGATGGTCGGGGTTGTCCAGAGTTATTTTGACGGCAAAGACCAGGTTGACCCTTTCTTCCTGTGTTTGCACGTTGCGTGGGGTAAACTCGGCCTCATGCGCAATAAAACTGACCTCGCCTTCGAAAACCTCGCCGGGATAGGCGTCAACTTGAACCAGAGCTTTTTGTCCAATTTTGACTTGCCCGATTCGTGTTTCAGGAATGAATACGGTCAGGTCTACCGAGTCAATATCACTTAATTCCATGAGAACCACGCCTGGAGTGGATAATTCGCCGGGATTGACCAGTTTTTGGCTAATCAAACCATCGCGGGGAGCGGTGAGAGTCTGTTTGTCCAGTTGTACCAGCACGGCCGCCATCGCTGCTTCGGCTTCGGCCACCTGAGCTTTGGCCACGGCAATGTCTTCGGGAGTTGGGTCGGCCTTGACCGCAATCAGGTTAGCCTGTGCCGCAAGCACCACCGCCTCGGCTTGTTGATAGGCCATTTCAGCAGAGTGGGCCTGGGTAATTAGCAGTAGGGGATTATCCCGCAGCTGAGTCAATAGCTCAACCTGCCGCTTGGCTCCTGCCAGCATCACTTCAGCCATCTGCACCCCAATTTGGGCAACCTCCAAATGATGTTGGGCCACCTCGTATTGCACCAACGCGGCGTGGTCACTCTGGTTGCGGCTGGCTGCTTCTTCATTGATCTCGGCTCGTTTCTGATTGACCAGGGCCATTTCCAGATTTTTTTCGGCTTCGGTTACCCGGGTTTGGGCCTGGTTGATTTGGCTATCCAGTTCGTGGGGATTTTCAACCAATGCCGCCACGGTTTCCCAGACCATTTTCAGCCCATCTCGGTTTACTTGAGCCTGGGCCAGTTGGGCCTCGGCCAGGGCAATCTCTTCCGGTCGAGCCGTGGCGCTGACCGACTCCAGATTGGCTTTGGCCGTGGCCAGTGCCGCTTCCAGTTGAGCCTGTTGGGCCAGCAAGTCGGATTTGTCCAGCTCGATCAGAACCTGACCGGCACTAACTTCCTCTCCCTCGTTGGCCAGGATTTCAATGATTCGCCCGCCCAATTCGGCGGTGATCGCCACTGTTTCAGCTTCGATAGAACCAGAGCCAACCAGCGGCACCTCTGCCTCTGGTTCCAGAGCGGCGGCGGTGAGTTGCTGGTTATTGTACCACCAATATCCGGCGCCAATAGCTGCCAGAATAATGATGAGGGGAATAATGCGTTTCATTTTTCTTTACCTCGTTTCTTTAAGGAAGTAACCAACAAGGATAGGGGTTCGGCGGGATTACTTCCCTGGTTGTGCCTTAATCATTAAAGATCAGGTTGTTCTTGCGATAGGATAGCGTCGGCAGGCATGCCGGGTTTCAGGCGTTGATCTGGGTTGTCTAGCTTGATCTTGACGGCAAAAACCGTGTTGACCCGTTCTTCTTTGGTCTGCACATTTTTGGGCGTAAACTCGGCTTTGTCGCTGATGTAAGTGATATGGCCGGTAAAGGGTTCGCCCGGAAACGAGTCAACATACACCTTCACTTCCTGATTGATAGAAATGGCACCCACATCCGGTTCGGGAACGTAAACGGTCAGGGTAACGTTGGTCAGATCGGCCAGGGTTAGCAGAGTCATCCCCGGCGTCGCCATCTCGCCTTCATGGGCTGTTTTTTTGACCACCCAGCCATTGCTGGGAGCAACCAGGGTGTGTTTAGCCCCCTGCACTTCCAGAGCATCCAGAGCGGCCTGGGCTTGCTCAACCTGAGCCTCGACAATGGCCACCTGCTCCTGGCGTGGTCCGGCGTTGAGCACATCAACTTGCGCCTGAGCCACGGCAACTTCGGCCAGGGCCGCTTGATAGGCGGCTTCGGCCTGATCCACTTTGATCTGAGCTTCTTGGGGGTCGTTGCGCAGGCGTTGCAGGTCGTTAAGAACAGTCTGGGCATCGTCACGCTCGGTGATGGCGCTGTTTAAGTTGACCCACGCCTCCCATTGGTCGGCTCCGGCAAAATTCCAGGCCACGCCGGCTTGCTGTTTGTCGCCCTCCGGAAAATCGAAATGCCCACTCTTTTTGGTGCCATTGGGCAGCTTGATAGACCAGTCGATGCCTTCTTGCGCCGTTTCCCAACCTTGTTGGCCTAAGGCATACAACGCTTCGGCAGCGTCTTTCAAGGGGATGGTGTAGGCGATTTTGAATTCGGCCAAATCCAGGGCGGTTTTGGCGGCGTCGATCTGGATATCTAATTCTTGCGGGTTATCGCGCAGTAGAATAGCGTCGTCCCGGGCTACCCGAGCTGCTTCGGCTTTGGCCTGGGCTACCGCTACGGCCGCTTCGGCTTTGGCAATTTCTTCAGCGCGGATACCGGCATTGACTTTGTCCAGTTGAGCCTGGGCCGCTTCAATTTTTGCTTCGGCCTGTTGTATTTCTGTTTCTAACAGAGCTGTATCCAACTCGACCAAAACCTGACCGGCTTCCACAAAGTCGCCCTCAGCCACAGTGATGTGGATAATGCGTCCTCTGGTTTCGGCAGTCGTGCTGACTTCTTCCGCCTCAATGAATCCGGAGGCGCTGTGGATGCCGCTGGCTTCGGTTTCGGTAATCAGCCCCAGTCGAACTTGGAGTTGAGTGAATTCGGTGGGGTTTTGGCTAAAATACCAATACCCTTCAGCCGCTGCCCCGATGATGACTAAGATGACAATGATTGGTACAATTTTACGTTTCATGGTTTACCTCGAACAAATTTCAAAATACAAATCGCAAATCGTTACTAAAAACTCATAATTCACAATTCACCATTCACCATTGATAATTATCGTCCCATTGTTTTTTCCGCCTCGCGGGCGCTGGAGATGAAAACATCTTCCAGCGAAGGCGCGATTCGCTCTACTGAGGTGACGGTTAGACCATGCTCAGTGAGTGTCTTTTCTATCAAAGGAATATGTTCTGCCGGATTGTTGGTGACCACGTGAATCAGCGCGCCGTACAGCGCCACTTCTTCAAAAACGTTGAGGTCCCTTAGCAGGGGTACGGCCTGGCTGGCGTCGTCGCAATCAATCTCAACCACATCGCCGTGCATTTGCTCCACCTTGATCACTTCGGGCGGGCCTTTGGCCACCAGATTGCCACGTTGAATAAAGACCAGGTTTTGACAATGTTCGGCCTCGTCCATGTAGTGGGTGGTCACCAGGATGGTGGTGCCTTGTTCGGCTAGTTCGTAAATTAATTCCCAGAAAGCCCGGCGCGAGATAGGATCAACCCCGGCGGTCGGCTCGTCAAGAAACAATACTTCCGGCTCGTGGATGATGGCCACGCCCAGGGCCAGGCGCTGTTTCCAACCGCCGGACAGGTTTTTGGTCAGTTCCCGTTCGCGCCCGGTCAGACCGGCCATGGCCAGGATATATTTTTTCCTTTCCCTCAGTTTGCGACCCCGCACGCCATACACGCCGCCGTAAAAATTAAGATTTTCTTCTACGGTCAAATCGTTGTAGAGGCTGAATTTCTGGCTCATGTAGCCAATCCGTTTGCGTAGTCGCTCACTTTCTTTGACCACATCGTAGCCGATAACATTGGCCGTACCCGAGGTAGGGGTCAGCAAACCCAGCAGCATCCGAATAGTGGTGGTTTTGCCCGCGCCATTTGGTCCCAGAAAGCCAAAAATCTCGCCGCGCGGCACCGTAAAACTGACCTGGTTGACGGCGGTAAAATCGCCAAATTTTTTGGTCAGGCCGTTTACTTCAATGGCCAAACCGTTGTGGTTGGTTGGAGTAGTTGTTTGTTGCTTGTCCATAATTGTTTTACCTACCTGGAGCGCCCTGCGTACAACGTAACGCAATACGCAATACGATTCAATTATTCAACCTGTTTGCTTTCCATTTTGCTAATCAACGAGATAAACGCCTCTTCCATCCGGGGTGCGGTACGGCGAAAGTTGGCCATTGTGATTTGCTCACGGGCCAGCGCTGTCTCCAGTTGGGAGCGGCGCTGCTCGATGTTGTCTACAAACACGTGCATCAGGTCGCCGTAGGTTTGCACTTCTAAAACGCCCTCCTGGTTGGCCAGGATTTTATCGGCCTTGCGCAAAATGCCTACGCCCCCAAGGTGGTCCGACACCGGCTTGAATTCCATCAATTCGCCGGGAATGAGCGCCTTGATTTCGTTGGGCGTGCCCTGCTCGATGAGGCGACCATTGTGCATCAAGCCCACCCGCGAGCAGCGTTCGGCTTCGTCCATGTAAGGCGTGTTCACCAAAATGGTGGTGCCCTCTACGTGCAGGTTGGCCAGGATATCCCAAAACTCGCGCCGGGAGACCGGGTCAACGCCCGTGGTCGGTTCATCAAGATAGAGAATGTCAGGCGAGTGGATGAGGGCGCAGGCCAGCCCCAGTTTCTTTTTCATGCCGCCGGAGAGGCGCCCGGCCCGCCGCTCGGTGAACTCGGTGAGGCGGGCAAAGTTGAGGAGCTGCTCGATCCGCTCCCGGCGCGTTTTGCCGCGCACGCCGTACACATCGGCAAAAAAATTGAGATTTTCCAACACGCTCAAGTCGCCGTACAGGGCAAATTGTTGGGCCATGTAGCCGATGTGCTCTTTGATTTGTTCCGCCTGTTTGCGTAGATTAAATCCGGCAATCACCGCGTCGCCTGCAGAGGGGTCCATAATGGCGGCCAGCATGCGCATGGTGGTGGTTTTGCCCGCGCCGTCCGGCCCGACCAGGCCAAAGATGTGGCCTGTTTTGATTTCCAGGTTCAGGCCGTCCACTGCGGTTACATTTTTGAAACGCTTGGTCAGATTTTCTGTTTTGATGATAACTTGGTTGTTATTGCTCATTTTTTAACTCTTTCAATCACTCTTCATGTTCGACGGGCCGGATGACCACCATCGCCCGGTTGGCCGCATACTGTTCTAATTGGCCGCGATTGGGCCGAGACGACCAGCCTTGCGCCCGAAACATTGCCCTAAGCATCCACGGATGGCGTTCAAAGCGCAGCTCTAAAAAATCGGCAATGCGAGCCGGGTCGGTGATGGGTTCGGCCAGGCCGTGAAAATACTTATCTTTAACGCGCACCTCAACTTTTGGATTGGCCACGATATTGCGAAACCAATCGGCCTGCTGTCCCCGCGCAGCAGCCACGTAAATGATCCCGTCTATCTCTTCATACTGCAAGGGCGTGACCCGCGGCTGCCCCGACTTGCGGCCAATGGTGGTCAACAGCAACACCAGCCGCCCGTAGATTGGCCCCAGGCCGAGAGCGTAAACAAGTTGGGGCGGATATTTTAAGGTTCGAAGGAAAAATTTTGTCAGACGGTTCATGGTTAATCTCCAAATTGAAGGTTATTCCAGCTTTTTTTGAAAACGTATTGTTGCCAGGGCCAGAATGACGATACTGAACAGACCCAGGATAATTATCTCTTGTCGCAGCAGTTCCAGGCCAACACCCTTGAGGATGATGCCCCGGATAACCACCGATGAACAACTCTTAATTAAACTAATCGCCGCCGCAAAAGCAACACACTGGCGGTGAAGAGAACCAGACTTATCGCAATAAGTGGCAATAGTTGAGGCGCTAAGGTGTCAAAACCGGCGCCTTTGGCAAACAGGTCGCGAGTGATGGCCACAAAATATTTTAGCGGCACCAGGTTTGAGGCCCACTGGGCCACCTGGGGCATGGTGTCTACCGGCGTGAAAAATCCGGCCAAAATCGCATATACCACCACTAACAAACAGATGGAGGGCAGCGCCTGCGCTTGACTGGTAGATAGGGTTGAAATCAGGATACCCGTGCCCATTTCGGCCAGCAGGTAGACAAACATCAGCCCGGCGTATAGAACCAGCGAGCCTCTGATCGGGATGTGGAAAATACCCACGGCCACGGCTACCATCAAACCCAATTCCACGTAGGCAATCAGGCCACTCGGGATGAGTTTGCCGATAATCAGTTCGGTGGGGCGGGTGGGCGAAACCATCAGTTGCTCCAGGGTGCCGCGCTCGCGTTCGCCCACAATACTTACGGCGGTAATGGTCAGCACCACCAGGGAGAGCATGGTGCCAATCAGTCCGGGGACAAAAAAGGTTTCGCGGCGCAATTCTTGGTTGTACCAGAGCCGAGGCTCAACGTTGATGGGCAGGCCCCGGGTATTTTGTTCCTGTGGCCGTAAATTAGGCCCGCCCAAACTTTGGGCCATAAAATGGCCAATCACTTCGTCGGTGTAAACGGCGGCGTAATTGGCCACGGCAATGTTACTGCCGTCGATAACGGCGGCCACCGTGGCTTCGTCAGTGGGCGTGGTCAACGCGCTCTCAAAACCCTGGGGAATGACAAAGTAGGCGCTGATTTTGTTTCCTTCAAGGAGTTGTTCCGCCTGGCTGATATTGGCGACCCAGGCGGCCACCTCAAAGGTGGGGGCCTGGTGAATGGCGTCTGCCAGGCGGCGGCTGGCCGCGGTGCGATCGGCGTCGTAAACGACGGCCGGCAAATCTTCTACGCGGCCGGCGGTGGCGTAGCCCAGGATAATCACTTCGGCGACGGGAATGGCCAGCACAAAAGCGATGACTCCGGCATGTCGCCATAACTCTAACAATTCCTTTTTTACAATTTGGCTGATGCGTTGGAGTGCGTGCATGGTTCTAGCCCAATTTCTTTTGAAAGCGCAGATAAGCCAGCGCATTCATCGCCGTGCCGACAGCGAGCAACGTCATAACGGGCGGCCACAAAACTTCCCAGCCAACTCCCTTTAGAAAAATACCTCGGGCAATGGCGGTGAAATGCGTTGCTGGTAACAGGGCTGATTGCTGCTGTAACCAGGCGGGCATACTCGATACTGGAAAGAAGATGTCAGAGATGTAAGATGGGACAATGCCGAAAAGTACAAAGGTTGTAATCATGGCCGCGTGTTGGGTGTGTAAAAACTGGGCAATAAATACGCCGGTGCTGGCGATGGCAAAGATATAAACCGAACTGAAGGCAACAAACAGCCCCAGACTGCCCCGCGCTGGCACGTCAAACGCAAAATAGCCAATAGCCGCGAAAATACTAACATCGAGTAGGCCAATGAGCAGGTAGGGAAACATGCGCCCCAGTAACTGCGGCCAGCGTCCCAGCGGGGTGACAATTAATTGCTCAAAATTGCCTCGTTCTCGCTCGCGGGCAAATGCAGAGGCCGCGCCTACGGCCGAGACCGACAGCACCACCCCCATCAAGCCCGGCATCACGCTGGCAATGGTGCGCAGATCGGCGTTGTACCGTATCCGGGGTTGAAATTTGTGAGAGGCAGACAACGGCCGGCCCTGTTGGGCGGCGGCCTGGATGACTACCTGGTAAGCGTGATGGTTGGCCAGGGCGTAAACATGATTGCGGGTCAGCTCGGCCACGCTGGGTTCGCTGCCGTCAATAAGCACTTGCACCGGAGCGGTTTCACGCCGCAGCAGTTTTTGACTGTAATCGGCGGGAATGATGATGACCGCTTTGGTCAGGCCCTGGCGCAAATCTTGTTCGGCTTGAGCGTAAGTGGCGACCAGGGTAACGGTAAAAAAGTCGTCGTTCATAACGGTCTGAATAAACTGGCGACTCTCACGGCTGCCATCCAGGTCCACAATCTGGGTGGTCACGCCCTCAATGTCGGTAGAGAGGGTATAGGCCATAATGGTAAGCGATACGGTGGCGCCAAAGGTCAACAAAAACAGATACCAGCCATCACGGTAAAGTTGCACCATCTCATTGCGGACCACGGCCCAAAAGGCCCTCATACCGGCTCCTCCATTTTGGTTAGCAACCCTTCAAACACAAGTTCTTGCGCCAGTCTGGTTTGCTCGACCGGCTGCATAAAGTCTTTGCCCAAAATGGCGGTCAGCAAGGTGACGCCGTCCAAGATGATCAGCGGCAGCGCCGAGGCAATTTCGATATCAACCGGCTTAAATTCTCCGGCTTCAATGCCCGCCTGGAGAATGTCTTTAAAGGACTGTTGCATCAAGATAAAAAATTCTCGAAAGCTGGCGGCGGCTTCAGGATTGCGCAAGGTGTAGGCCCAATATTCGACCAGTACGGGCAGCAAATCCTCGCCGGTTTCAAAAAAGCTCGCGGCCAGTTGGTTGACCAGCCAAAATTTATCAACCGTGGACAGGTCGCTGTTGGGCAGTTGTTGGACAATGGCCTTGATCTGCTCATTCCAAACATTGAGCACGGCCAGAAACAACTCGTCTTTACTGCGAAAGTAGTGATACATGGTGCCCTGGCTCACGCCAATGGCCTGAGCAATATCGGACATGCGCGCGCCGTAAAATCCTTGCTCGGCAAAAACCTGCCGGGCGGCTTCCAGGATTTGTTGGGTTCGCGTCTGGCGGATTTCTTTATTTTGGGCGGCGGTACGGGGCATAAGCTATGAGTTCCTTTCTGGTTCTTTTTTTGATTGATTGACCAGTCAATCAAAAGTATATCACGGAACTCGATGATAGCCAACCGTACCGGGGTACTATGAAGAGAAGACGTCAGACCTTGAATGTCAGGCCGAGGGTATTTGATTGTTAAAGAACAGAAATGGCCGAGTAAACTTTAGCGGGCTGCCAGGGCCTGGCGCAGGTAATAGGTCGTTGGCAGACCAATGACGATGAGACCAAGGCCCGTATACCCGCCCGCAAAGCCACCAAAATAATTGCCGGTTACCAACGTGGCTACATTGTGCCCAATGCCGTTCAAAATCATTACGCCGGCATAGATGATACTCAGGTAATAGGCCCAACGTTTTTGGTGTAAGACAAAATAGAAGCAAACAACCGGTATGCAGAAAAGAACCCAATTGGCAACCAGAAACCATCCCAAACCGAAAAAAGAGTCCATCAACCAGAATCGCCCCCAAACTTCTTCCAGAACGTGGGCTACATGTCCAACTAACATGAGCAGATAAAACAAGATAATTTTGCTATTCTTCATTTCAGTTCTATTCCATCCGCTTTTGCAAACGGTTTACGGCCAACAGGTAAAGGATAAGGCCGACAATGCCTAGCGCCGCTACGTGAGGCCATATCTCGGATAGCGTAGCGCCCTTGAGCATGATGTCGCGGACAATGGCCGTGTAGTGCCGGTTGGGCATCAAGTTGGCCAACCACTGGGTTACCGGGGGCATATATTCCACTGGCAAAACCTGACCGGAGAGAATGACTTCCAGGATAACGATGATGAACGCGCCTAAAAATCCCTGGCCCTGAGTTCTGGCCATAGCCGAGATGAGCAAGCCCCAGCCCATCTCGACAAAAATGTAGAAGCCGGTCAGGGTCAGCAGCAGCGCCAACGACCCACGCAGCGGCACAGCAAAATGGAATACATTCAAACTGAGCATCCCCAAAAACGAAAGATAGGCAATAATCAACGTGAGCAGGCTTTTGCCAATGACCAGTTCAAAGGAGCGCAAGGGCGTAACAAAAAGCTGCTCCAGCGTGCCTTCTTCGCGTTCTTTGATGATGGCCAGGGCCGGCAGCAGCACGGCCAACATGGCCAGTCCCCCGGCCATTTCGCCGGGCAGTTGAAAAACTTCGCGGCGCATGTCTTCGTTGAACCAGGTGCGGGCGCGGGTGTCAATTTGGGCCAATTCGCCCGGCAGGATCGTTGTTCCGGCCAGCACCCGCTGAACGTACACGTAGGCCATGCCTTCCAGGTAAGCCTGGGCAATGAGGGCGGTGGAGGTTTCGCTGCCATCCAGGAGCACCTGCACCGTGGCCGCTTGCCTTTTCACATCCCGGTTAAAAGTGGGGGGAATGATCAAGCCCACTTTGGCCGTGCCTCGTTCTAGTAGTTCATTCAGTTCAACTTGGCTGCCGACGTAATGATTGATCTCGAAAACGTCGGAGTTGGTGAGCATGGTCACCAGTTCTCGGCTGGTTTGGCTTTGATTTTGGTCGTAAACGGCGGTGGGAATGTGCATAATCCCCCGCGCCACCATCTGGGCCACCGAGGTCAGATTCCAGATGGGAAACGCTACCACAAAAATCAGTAGCAGGCGGTATCGCAGAAATTGCAGGGCT
>JAFGNV010000191.1 GCA_016926805.1 Anaerolineae bacterium | reverse complement strand
TGAGATTTGTTTGCCGCGCAATAGCAAGACGTGCAGTGGGCAGAACAAGAAGGAGATCAAGGCCACGTTTTTGGAGTATGTTGATGACTTTTGCCCGGCGGATGGTGCGACGGGTGGCGGTGGCGGCGGTAGTTCGGCAGACAACAATCCACCCCAGGCGGTGGATGACTCGGTAAGTACCGCCAAGAACACAACGGTAACCATCAGTGTGCTTGGCAACGATAGTGACCCCGACAGCGATTCGCTAGGCATTACCAACGTAACCGAGTTGAATCCATTTAAGGGAACAGTTCAAGTAAATGCCGATGGTAAGACTATTCTCTACCAGCCAAAAAACAACGATACAGGTACTTATCAGTTTACTTATACCATCAGTGACGGTAAAGGGGGCACGTCTACGGCCACGGTAACCGTGGTCGTAGCATCGTCGGGTGGAAATAATCCGCCGGTAGCTGCCAACGACGAGGCCACTACCGATCAGAATACGGCAGTTGTAATCAATGTTATTGCCAATGATGATGATCCCGATGGAGACTCGTTATCGGTCAATGCGGTGGGTAGTCCGGGTCATGGCAGCGTTACCAACAATGGCAATGGCACGGTAACTTATACCCCCAATAATGGTTTTAGTGGTTCAGATAGTTTTACCTATACGGTCAGTGATGGCAATGGCGGTACGGCTACAGCCACCGTAACCATCACGGTAACGCCGGCCAATAGATTACCGGTGGCTGCCAACGACGGTGCCACCACCGACCAGAACACGGCCGTAACCATCAACGTGTTAAGCAATGACAACGACCCAGATGGTGACTCGCTGACCGTGGCCTCAGTTGGCTCGGCCAGTAACGGCTCGGTGGGAAATAACGGCAATAGTATAACCTACACTCCCAATGGTGGTTTTTACGGCTCGGATAGTTTTACCTACACGGTGAGCGATGGCAAAGGCGGGACGGCCACTGCTCAGGTGAGTATCACCGTTATTCGAAATAACCCCCCGGTTGCCAACGACGATACGGCTACAACCGACGCCGGGTCGAGTGTGGTGATCAATGTGGGCAGTAACGATACCGAGCCGGATGGCGATCCGCTGGTTTTCAGCCTTATTGGCTATACTTCAGCCCAGGGCGGCAGCCTGGTCAATAACGGCAGCGGTTTTATGACTTACAACCCGCCGGCCGGTTTTGCCGGCACCGACACCTTCACTTATCAGTTAAGTGATGGTAAGGGAGGTATGGATACCGCCACCGTAACCGTTACCGTCAATGCGGCTCCGGCCCTCCATGTTGCCTCCATTGTGGTAGAAGTTCAGGTGAGCTGGAGTAGATATCAAGGCGTTGCGACCATAACGGTGGTGGATCAGAACGGCAACAACATCGGCTCGAATGCTACTGTCGTGGGCACGTGGACCGGTCCCCAACCCGGAACCGGCTCCGACGCCACCAATAGTAGCGGGGTGGCGGAGATTTCCACATCCAGAGTGAGGAACGCATCAGGCACTTACACGTTTTGCGTGACCAATATCTCCAAGAGCGGCTATACGTATGACGCCAGCGCAAATAGTGTTCAACCACCTTGCGCCTCCGATACCCGATAATCCTTATTAGCAAGAAACCATCTAGTTGTAATGGGGTTGTGGTTTTTGAATAAAGTTATACAACCCCATTAAGTTTATCCAGCGTTAACAGGTTTAATTTTATGTAAAACTGTTGCCAAAATGCTTGACTTTTCTCAATAAGATGGTATCATACTTATGCTAGCGTCCTTTTCGTCTAACTTGTCGAAAAGGAGATTTTAATATGCAACGTGGCCGACTATTAATTATACTTGGCGTTATTTTGGGCCTGCTGACGTTAGGCGCGGTTGTATTTCTGGTTGTTGGCAGCGATCTTGCCAGCAGTTTGCTGGGAGGCCCGGCAGAAACGCCCACCCCGCCTCCCTCTGGTGAGCAGGAGATCCCAACTCAGGATGTTTTTGTGGCCTTACAGCCCATTCCTCGTGGGGCCCAGTTTGTGGAAGGGTCGATTGGTCGGCGACCCTGGCCAGCCCAGAGCGTTCCCCCTGATGTTATTCAAGACCCGATTGAGACAATCGGGATGGTGGCCAAAACCGAGATTGTGCAGGGGCAGATCATTTTGCGAAGTATGCTGGCCCCGGTGGCTGGCGCTGGTGAGGCCTCGTTCAAGATTCCTCCGGGGAAAGTAGCCGTAGCTTTTCCTATTGATCGTCAAACCAGTGTGGCTTATGCTATTCAACCAGATGACTTTGTTGATATTTTGGTGACAGCGCACTTTCTGGACGTTGATGAGGAATTTCAAACGGTTTTGCCCAATAAGATGCAGTTTTTCTTTCCCATCTATGACCCAGAAACAGGCATCCCTATTGGTTTTGAAGTCAGTGAGCCGGCCACGGATGAGGGGCGGTTTGAGGTTGCCGGAGATTTTTCGGCCATTGTGTATGCCCGGCATAATCAAATTCCTCGCCGGGCGGCGCAGTTGACGGTTGAGGCGGCCAAAGTCATTAAAGTTGGCCTGTGGCTTGAGGAACCGGCTCCCCCGGCACCCGAGGGGGGCGACGAGGAAGAACAGGCCACGCCGACGCCCAGGCTACCGGATATTGTTACCCTGGCCGTAACTCCCCAGGATGCCTTGGTATTATTGTGGCTTCGCCAGAGTGGTATCTATGCAGAAATGGCGCTGCGTTCAGCCAACGAGGAAAATGCCGATCACTTGACAGAGGCTGTAACGCTTCAATATATGCTGACCCGTTTCAACATTGCCGTGCCGCCCAAGATCGAATTCATTATGGCTTCGATAGAAGATCTCAAAGAGCTGGAAATAATTGTTGAACAACAACAGCAGCAGCAGACCGGAGAACAGGGCGCTGCTCAGTAAACATAAACCCTTTCGTGTAGTTTTAGGCAACTCCAAGAAAATAAATTGACGAATTTAATTCTTGGAAAAGCCTTAAAGCCAGAGCGATGTAAAAATCGCTCTGGTGAGTCTTTTTAAAGTACTTCTTTGCTCTAGCTATAACTTCTCGGTATAATTTTCTTTAGGGGAATTCCTCTGATTTTGTACAAGAATCCTTAGAGTTTTATCTCCTTTCTTTTGTATCCTTTTAATACTGGTTACGCAGAAAACTTATCAATAATAGGAAGATGATCTATGTCAGGATTGGTTAATCCGCTACCGGAAAGCCCGGATAATCAAGAAAAAATTCGTCTTTTGATTGTGGATGATATTCCTGAAACTCGCGAGAATCTGCGGAAACTCCTCTTCTTTGAATCTGATATAGACGTGGTGGGGGCGGCCACCAATGGTGAAGAGGGCATTGAGATGGCCATTGAAATGCAGCCCGACATTGTGCTGATGGACATCAATATGCCCGGTGTTGATGGTATTACGGCCAGTGAGAGAATTACCCAGAAGGTTCCCTTTTGTCAGATTATCATGATGTCGGTGCAAGGTGAAGCCGATTATCTGCGCCGGTCCATGCTGGCCGGAGCCAGGGAGTTCTTGATCAAACCCTTCTCCAGTGATGAGTTGGTAAGCAGTATTCACCGGGTTTATCAATTGGGGGCCAGCCGCCGGCAGGCTATGCCGGTAACCCATGTTGCAGTTGGTGAAGTGCCGAAGGCTGAAGCGGCCCCTAGCGCAGATGGTAAGATTGTTTCGGTGTTTAGTGCCAAGGGTGGGGTTGGTTGTAGTACCATTGCGGTAAATTTGGCTATCGCTTTGCAGCAGAATGCAGCCGGTAAAGTGGTGGTGGTTGACACCAGCTTGCAGTTTGGTGATGTGGGGGTTCTGCTAAATCTTTATGCCAGCCGCACCATTGCCGATCTGGCGGCGCACGCTGACGAGTTGGATAATGAATTGATCAACGATGTATTTCTTTCCCATAGTTCCGGGATCAAAGCTCTCCTGGCTCCGGCTCGGCCTGAAATGGCCGATACGGTCACTCCGGCTTTAGTCACCGATGTTTTGAGTCGATTACGCAGGATGTTTGATATTGTCATTGTGGATACCGGTAGTATTCTGGATGATGTGGTCTTGAATGTTTTAGATGTATCTGATAAAATAATAGTAGTAACCACACCGGAAATACCGGCCATTAAAGATGCCAAACTCTTCTTTGAAGTTACTGAGGCGCTTGAGTTTCAACGTGATCGATTTGTCTTTGTGCTTAACAAAGCCGATAAACGCATTAATATCCGGGCCGAAGACATCTCGGCAAATATCAAATATAAAATTGAGAACCAGTTACCACTTGATGAGCGGTCGGTGACAACTGCTGTTAATCAAGGGGTACCTTATATTTTAGGTGAAAAGAGTAGTTTGTTGTCCCAGGCAACCGTTGCCCTGAGCAAATATTTGGTCGAAGCGCTCAGTCCAGCTTCTGAGGAAGTGGGTATACCAGTCCGAGCGAGTCTTTTTGGTAGCTGATTAATTATGGCAAGTATCTGATTTTGGAGCGAAGAGGTAGATAGATGTCGTTATTAAAACGTATCGAAAAAAGTCAACATCCAGCTGAAGAAGGGGGGAGATCAACCCCTGCTGCCGGTGGCGGGCCACTAAGACCTAAAATTCCGGAACCGCAACTCCGCCGAGTCCCCTCTGGTCAGGCGCGAGATCCTTTTAAGGATTTAAAAGAGCGAATTCAGGATAAGTTGGTGGCCGAGTTAGACCCAGCCATGGATGTTTCTCGTACGGATGAGGTTCGACGAACCATCCAGGATATGTTTGAGCATATCCTGGCGCAAGAGAATATTATTCTCAGCCGGGCGGAACGGGAACGTCTTTTTGAGGGAATTGTTGCCGAGATTCTGGGGTTTGGTCCCCTGGAAGTGTTACTGGCCGATGAAAGCGTCAGTGAAATCATGGTCAATGGCCCGGATAAGGTTTTTGTAGAACGTAAGGGTAAGCTGTCTAAAACAAATATCATTTTTGAAGATAATGAGCACGTAATGCGGGTGATTGACCGGATTGTCTCGCCGTTAGGCCGCCGTATTGATGAAAGCTCACCTTATGTTGATGCCCGCTTACCTGATGGTTCCCGGGTTAACGCCATTATCCCTCCTCTGGCCCTCAACGGCCCTACCCTGACTATTCGAAAATTTGAAAAAGATCCCCTTACTATTGACGATTTGATTAGCTTTGGTTCTCTGTCACCTGAAACTGCAGAATTTCTCAAAGCCTGTGTCAAGGCCAGGCTCAATATCATTGTTTCTGGTGGCACTGGCTCCGGGAAAACCACTCTGTTGAACGTTCTGTCCTCTTTTATTCCAGAAGACGAGCGTATTATTACGGTTGAAAATGCGGCGGAATTGCAGTTACGCCAGGAGCACGTGGTTACGCTGGAGTCTCGCCCGCCTAACATTGAGGGTAAGGGCCAGGTAACTATTCAGGACCTGGTGGTCAACTGTCTGCGGATGCGCCCCGACCGTATTGTGGTTGGAGAGTGTCGCGCGGGTGAAGCTCTAGACATGCTTCAGGCCATGAACACCGGTCACGATGGTAGTCTGACCACCGCTCACGCCAATAGTCCCCGAGACACTTTGTCTCGTTTGGAAACCATGTGCTTGATGGCCGGGATGGATTTGCCGGTTAGAGCTATCCGGGAACAGGTGGCGGCGGCTGTCGACTTGATTGTGCAGCAGGCCCGGATGCGAGATGGTAGCCGGAAGATCATCAACATCACCGAGGTGCAAGGTATGGAGGGTGATGTGATTGTTATGTCTGATATCTTTGCCTTTGAGCAGCAGGGTATGGAAAACGGCAAGATTATTGGGCGGTTAAAGCCTACCGGAATCAGACCTAAATTTTACGAACAAATCGAGGCTGCGGGTATTAGCCTGCCCCCTAACGTTTTTGGGGCAACAACCAGATTATAGCCGCAGTTAGTAAGTTGGCGGAGGTTTGACGTGTTAGTTGTTTGGATTATTCTGGGATTAGGTCTTCTGCTCACGCTTGGAATTATTATAGCCGGGGTGGTGTTGTCGAGAAGAGGTGACAACGCTGCTCTGGAACGTTTGGAGCGCGTTACCTCGGCTGATGTGTCTCGAACAGACGAAGACGCTGGCGAAGCCTCAGCGAACCGGCCCTCAGAGTCGGCTCTTACCCAGAAGTTAGATCAAGTTATTGAAGAACGCGGACTTGGTCGAAATGTGGCTGTCGATTTAGCCCGGGCTGATTTAAAGATAACGGTGGCCGAATTCTGGGCTATTACCGTAATTTCCGTGCTTTTAACCGCTGGTCTGGCTTGGGTAATCTATCGGGGCTGGATTTTTCTGCTATTAGGCGCTGTTGGCGGTTATTTTATCCCAAAAATGTTTGTCAAGATCCGCCAAAGAGGCCGTTTGAAAAGGTTTAACGACCAGTTGGGTGATGGTATCACCTTGATGGCTAACGGTTTGCGGGCCGGGTATTCAATGTTACAGGCGCTGGATGCAGTGGCCAGAGAAATGCCCCCTCCCCTTTCACTGGAATTTAGACGGGTAGTGCAGGAAGTTGGTTTGGGAGTTGAACAGGAGCGAGCTTTTAATAATCTGGTTCGCCGCGTGCCCAGCGACGATCTTGATTTGATGATTACGGCTATCGGCGTTCAATCCGAAGTTGGTGGTAACCTGGCCGAAATTCTGGAAATTATCGGTTTTGTTATTCGAGAACGAGTTCGGATTAAGGGAGAAATTCGGGTGTTAACGGCTCAAGCTCAATACTCGGGCTATGTTATTACGGTTTTGCCCGTTATATTGGGGTTTATTTTGTACGCTATGAACCCGCTATACGTCGGGCGAATGATCTTTTCGTGTGAAGCCAGGGGGCTGGACACATGCGCCCAACCCTGTGGCTGGATTATGATTGGTACGGGAATTCTTTCGGTTACGGTTGGTTTCTTTGCTATGCGTAAGGTTACCGATATTGAGGTTTAATTAGTTTTTTGAATTAAGGAAGCGAAAAATGCTGATCTGGATTGTTGTCGGTGTCGTTGTTGTTGTGGGTATTATTGGCATGATCGCCCTGGTGCGTTATGGGATGAGGATGTCAACAAGTTCGGGTGATGTCCAACTTCGTCTGGAGGAATATGCTGGCAGGACCACCACCCTACTTACCTTAGAGGAGATTGAACTTTCTCAACCCTTCAGTCAACGGGTTCTTCGGCCGATGCTGATAAAATTGGCGCAGGCCTTTAGCCGACTTTCTCCATCAAGAACCAAGGCGGATGTAGAGCTAAAGCTAGAGTTGGCCGGTAAACCCAACAATTGGGGGGCCACAGAGTTTTTTGGTATCCGGATTTTTGTGGCTCTTATTTTGGCAGTTTTAATATTTCTGATTGTTTTGGTGACAAAAGGAGGCTGGGCGATACCGGCTGGGGCAGTTGCCGCCGGAATTGGTTATTTTCTGCCGTTGCTGTGGCTCCGGTCAAAAATCAGAGCGCGCCAGGAAGAAATTGTTAAAAGTTTGCCTGACGCGCTGGATTTGTTGACGATCACGGTTGAAGCGGGCATGGGTTTTGACGGAGCGCTGCAGAAAGTGGCCGAGAAGTGGGACAATGAATTGAGCAAAGGTTTTGCCAAAGTTGTTCAGGAGATGCGCTTGGGTATAGCCCGCCGTCAGGCCCTGAGAAATATGGATACCACCATGGGCGTGGCCGACGTAACCACCTTTGTGGCGGCTATTATTCAGGCAGAAACATTGGGGGTGAGTATTGCCAAAATTCTCAGAATTCAGTCCGAACAGATGCGGACCCGGCGTAGACAGCGGGCTGAAGAAAAAGCCAACCAGGCGCCCATTAAAATGCTATTCCCGATGGTTTTTTTGATTTTTCCGGCCCTCTTCATTATTCTATTGGGCCCGGCCGTACTCATTATGATCGAGACCTTCTTTATCCAGTAGTTACAAATCTTCTTCGGAATGGTTTCGAGACCCCTTTGTTTTGTTTCTTAAATGCGCGTATTCAATCAAACTCGTGATCTGCCTCTTATTATGCAAGGTCGGCTGGCCAATACCTTCTGGTCAAGGCTGCGAGGGCTTTTAAGAGCCGCCCCTCTGAAAAAGGGGGAAGGATTGATACTGGTTGGTGAAAAGAGTATCCATACCCTCTTCATGAAATTTCCAATAGATGTGATATACGTTGATAAGAATCAGAAGGTGCTTCGGGTTGACGGCAATATGGTTCCTTATCGTATAGGTCCCTTTGTGGCTCAAGCGGCTTATGTTTTGGAGATGCCGGTAGGAACCATTGCCGAGACGGCCACCAAAACAGGCGATCAACTCAGGTTTGACGAATAAGTGGTGATAGGTGCGTTTTGCTATCACTGCCCAATCAAAATCAACTATCACGCAGGTGTGATTATTCGTGTTGGCATACGTTGAGAAAACAGGCCAGATTTTTCTTGATTTATTATTTCCTCCCCGCTGTGTTCATTGCCAAACAACAAATGAGTGGTTGTGTCAAGCATGTCTTAACAAAATTGCCTTTATTACTCCCCCGGTTTGCCAACATTGCGGAACGCCCCTTCAAGGTTTGCCCTACTGTATGGAGTGTAAAAATAATCCGCTAAAATCTATTGATGGCATCAGGTCGGCTTCATATTTTGAAGATAATCCGATACGGTCGGTGATTCATTTCTTAAAATATCGTAATCATCGAGCGACAGCCTCAATTCTGGGCCATATATTGGTTGATACTTACCGGGCTTATGGTCTTGAGGTCGACGTAATTGTCCCCGTACCCTTGCACCCCTCCCGATTTAGAGAGCGGGGCTATAATCAGAGTGAGTTGTTAGCCAGACAAATGGCCATTATCCTTGATTTACCGGTTGATACCAAAACGCTTCAGCGAGTTCGCAAAACAAAGTCACAAATGGAGTTGGGCGTTAGTGAACGTCGCCGGAATGTTTTAAATGCCTTTGTTGGTAACAGCCAGCAACTGGCCGGTCAGAGGGTTCTATTAATAGACGATGTGTGCACTACTGGCTCCACGTTGGATGCCTGCGCCGCCGCCCTGAAAGACAGCGGCGCAATCTCAGTGTGGGGTTTGACCCTGGCCAGAGCACGTTAAAAAACGATTGAAGGTTTCAGAATTTTGGATGGGAACCTAAACCATTTTGCCAAAATTCTTCTCGCTGACTTAAATTTTTTGAGCCGTGGGCTAGAAAGGAAAGAAAAATGCAGTTATTTCTTCAAGGCAAAAATTTTGTCATTTCCGATAGGGTGCGAGCTTATGTTGAAAAGAAAATTGGCAAGCTCGACCGTTATTTACCAGACATTGAAGAAGCTCGCGTTGAAATTACCCAGGAGAAAACCAAGAGTGCTAAAGACAGAAATATTGTCCAGGTAACCTTGCGGGCCAATGGCACCATCCTGCGGGCCGAGGAACGGTCAGACGCCATCTACAATTGTATTGATGCGGTAGCCAACAAAATTCATCGGCAAATTGCCCGATACAAGGGAAAACGCGTTGACCGCTGGCACGGCCAATTGAGCAATAAACGGACCGTACTCGAAGAAATACCCAATGTGAGTCAGGAAGTTTTAGAAAGTCTGGCCGAAGAGAACGAACGCCAGATTGTCCGGGTCAAACGATTTCGGGTTAATCCAATGAACCAGGAAGAAGCCGTGGAGCAAATGGAATTGTTAGGCCATAATTTTTACGTGTTTTATAACGCCGATTCGGGTCGAATTAACGTGGTTTATCGCCGGGCGGATAACAATTACGGTTTACTGGACCCCGAAGTAGATTGAGTTTTAGCGTTGGAATATCAAGGGGGCGGGCCAAAGGCCCGCCCTTTTTGTTTTTTAAATTTTAACGGTGGGGAGAAAACCAATAGACATTATCCTAAATGGGTAACTGCCACCTTAAATTAAACGGCTCATGTTTAGAACAAGTGCAGACGTAATCTAGCCCTCACCCCAACCTCTCCCAAAGGGAGAGGAGGCAGCTTTTCCCCTCGCCCCCTGGGAGAGGGGCAGGGGTGAGGGTGACTGCGCCAATATTTCCTGTTTGCGTTTGGATATTTGCACTTGTACTTGACATGAGCCAACTAAACATTTTCTATTTGGTATAACTTTCGCAAACGCAAGTAAGTGACCAACATATACCAACTCATCAGCGTGCATACCTGTAAGCCTACCCAGCCATCTTGATAGCCCCGTAATGAAATATAACGGCGATAGAATTCTCGCCCGGGCATGGTGAGATAAGTCCAGGGTTTGGCCCGAACCCCTTTTTCTTTTAATATTTTTGCTTCAAAATCAATATATCGGTCCTGTTTTCTTTTGAACTGAGCCAGGGTGTCATAGTTGTAGTGCAAAAGGTGTTCTTTTAAATAAGCGGCCTGACCGTCTAAAACAACAATCTCATGAACTTGGCGCTCGGCATCATAACGAGCGCTGTCAACGCGCATGAGGCGCAATTGATAATCTGGATACCAGCCGCCGCCGCGCATGGTATGGCCCCACATAATGTTGTAGCGAGGTATCCACCAGCCGACAATTTCATTGTTTTTCACGGCTGTCTGAATTTCCTGGGCTAATTCGGGCGTGGCTCGTTCATCGGCATCAATAAACAGAATCCAGTCCGCCCCTAACCCTTTGGCATTGCTAAGGGCGGTGTTTCGAGCCACCGCAAAGTTGATAAATTCGCTTTTGAAAATCTTGGCGTTTAAATTACGGGCGATGGCCGTGGTGCCATCGTCGCTAAACGAATCTTCCAGGATAATTTCATCAGCCCACTGTACACTTTTGATACAGTCAGCAATGTGTCGCGCCTCGTTTTTGGTAAGAATCGCCGCAACAATTTTACTCATCCTGCCCTCCCCTGCCAGATTCCGGTTACTTTTTCATAACAGGCCAGCCGCCTGGTCAGTTCGTTCTGGGCTAATTCGCCCCGGCTGGCGGTTTGCCTATCCGCTGTGGCTTTGCGCCGCATCCCCAGCATAACAATCCAGGCTGCCAGCCATACTTTGAGCCGACCGTAATGTTTGCGATAAAATCGATAACGATTGGCCCACAAGCTAATAAACATGTCTGTCTGGATTTGCCCCGTGCTTTGCCCGCCAAAATGGGTTACGATGGCGGCGGGTACGCAGTACGCCTGCCACCCTGCCGAAACAATACGCTTGCTCCAATCGACTTCTTCCACGTACATAAAATAACCTTCATCAAGCAAGCCCACTTGCTCAATGGCCTCGCGCCGCACGCACATGGCTGCGCCCAATGGATGCCCCACCGGAAATGGTTGCCCCTGCTCATAGAGCGTCCGGGGATAGCGTCCGTTCAAACGAGACGCAACCAGCCGTCCGGGTAACGGCAGCAGTTCGATGGCCAGTTGCCACAAGCCGGGGAACCCAAAGGTGCTGTGTTGAAAAGAGCCGTCGCCATTCACCAACCGCGCTCCGGCGATGCCGGCTTCGGGGTGATTGCGGAGAAAATCGAGCAGGATTTTCAGCGCGCCAGCATGCACCTCGGTGTCGGGGTTGAGCAGCAATACAGCGCCAGGGAGGCGGTTTACCTTTGGGGCGGTGAGAGAGCCGGAAACCGGGGCGTCATCAAAACCTATGGCTCGCAAGGCGGCATTATTGCCCCCGGCAAACCCCAAATTTTTTTGACTGGCAATCAGGCGCACCTCGGGAAAATCGCGGCGGAGCATTACAACCGAACCGTCGGTAGAGGCGTTGTCAACAACCCAGGTTTCGGCGGATAGATTGCTGGCGGTAAGGTCGGCCAGAACGGAAGCCAGACAACGCCTGAGCAGGTCTTTAACGTTCCAGTTGACAATGATGATGGCCAGGTCCATAGCAGGTGGTCACTCTCTTGGCTTCAGAACCCAATCACAATCGGTTGCGGGTCCACGTGATCGTTGAACACATCAATGCTGACATGTTCGTGGATAAGACCGGCCCAAAAGTTGACCCGGTCTCTGCCGGTAGGGTTGTCGATAAGCTGAATGGAACCGGTGACAATCGCCCGCTGGCCGGGCATCAGGTAGTATTCCTGGTTACCGTTGATGACCCGTTTCTCCAACTCGTCCAGGTTACCAACCGCCCAACGATAGGGGTAGGCATAGCTGGGGTTGCCCTCGTAATCAATGCCCACTCGCCAGGCGCCGGAGGATTCATACACCTCTTTGGTGTTGAAGTTTTCATCGCTGTGGTAATGCGTGCCGGAATTGGGGCCGGTGGTGCGGATAGGCACACTGCCGAAATTTTCAACGGTGAGCGTAAACGCCAGCGTGCTGCCCAACGGCACCACTTGGTCGCCGGTTTCAGGGTTGTAAAAGTCAACGTTGGCCGACACAATGTCGGCGCGGGGCACGCCGCCTTCTTCAATGGTCAGGGTGCTGGTAATGACGGTGTGGTTACCTACCCGGTCGACCGCCTCGGCATACACCGTGTAGACGCCGTCCGGAGGCGGGTCGGCGCCCAGATCAACCCCACCTTCGTAGTCGTAGGTGTGAAAACCCGGCTCACCAGGTTCTACCTCACGCTCGACTTCGGCAATGGGGTAGCGGATTTTCCCATCCGGGCCAATCAGGTAAACACTCACCTCGGCTTGTTTGGTCAGGTAGTAGTTAATGTCTACCCGGTCGTCGATGCCATCTTGATTGGGGGTGAACACCTGGGGGTAAACGCTGAATCCCTGTAGTTCCGGTTTCACCGTGTCGGCGTTGACAATGGTGAGCGTTCCCTGTTGGCTGGCCGTTTGACCATTATCGGCCACGGCTTCGACCACCCAGGTGTAAGCGCCGTCGGGCAACATAACCCCGTTGACCACCCCGCCAAAGTCTACCTGGTATTGCCCTTCGGAGCGGCGGCGAGCATCGCGGAAATAATGGCGCTGGCCGGTCTCATCCACCAGATAAATGGACAGGTCACCCGACTGCCCCAACCGATACTGGAAGCGGGTAACGTCGGTGATGCCATCGGCATTGGGGGTAATGGTTTCCGGACTGACACTTACCCCGGAGAGCAACCCTCCGCCAAAGGCACAAGCTGCCAGCAGGAACATGGTAACTGATAGAATGATAAACCCGGCGATCGGCCATGATTTATGAAAATGTTTGGACATAGACACCTGACATCCAAAGGAATTTGGCTGAAGCCATTGATATGAACTGCCGCCTAAGCCTACCACAAAGACAAATAAGCGTCAAAAATTAGCGGATTTTGACCTGAGCCAGGGGAAACAGCGTTTCGTACCCCCGCAGGCCCACCACCAGTTGGTACGTGCCCGGCGGGGTGGCCGGGTTCAGGTTAACGTCCATATCCTGGCGAATGAGGCCGGGATCGGTTTCTGCTGAATACCAGCGCGGGGGCGGATAAAAGTTCAGGGCATCGTTGGGGCGTTCCAGGCTGGCGCCCCATACCCCTTCTGGCCCGATCAGGTGGACGTAAGGGGTCGCGGTTTGGCGGATGGGCTGGCTGGCTGTCCAATACAGAATTACGTGCACCCACCCCGAGGGCGGATGGAAAAGATCATCGGCAGCGGCAACCGGCGATTCAGCCTGGTAACCGATCAGTTGCATGCCGTTTTCAAAGCGAAGATCAACCGGTGTGGCCTCCGGCGGCAGAGTGTGGAGTTGATAGCCGGGAGCGTATCCCTTGAGGGTGATACCGGGTGGATAGAGTTCGGTGACCAGGGGGTAACGGGTTGCCAACCACTGCTCGACCAGGCGGTCAGGGTCGGGGCCATCCAGGTGCGATTGGATGAGCCAGATGACCGGGTGATCTCCCACGACGCCTTGCAAGGGGCCGTCCAGATCGGTGGCCGGAGTGACCTGACTGAAAGCGGCGTAGGTTTGGCCAGGCCCTCGAAAGTAGAATTGAAATGGGTAGCGCACCCAATCGGGATGGATGAGGATGCCGTGATTTGATTCGGCATGTTTGGCCAAATAGGCCACGCTCTGCCGCCAGGCTTCTTTAGCGGCAGGCGTGCTCCATTGGCCGGGTAGGGGGAGAACCGTCACCAAAAGCAGGAGCGCATAGGGGAGGCCAGAAACGAGGCGTGTGGCGTGATGTAATTTAAAATTTGCCATTTGCCATTTGCTCATTCGGGTATCGACCCATTGGCTCAGGTTTTCCGCGCCAACAGCGGCCAGGAGCAACAGCCAGGGAGTCATGACAATAAAATAGCGTTCGCCAAAAAAGGCCAGGTAATTGCGCCAGAGCAGCAGGCTGGCGATGGCAAAAGGCACAACAAGCAGCAAGGTAATCAAGAAGAGCGGGCGCGCCAGGCGCGATTGATAATTTGCCGTTCTCAGATAGGCCAATAGAGCATAAATAACAACGATGCTGGGGATTGTGAATTGCAGGATAGGCGACAAGGACGCTTTCCACACGGTGAACGATTGCAACAACCACCAGGCCCGCTGGCCTACGTGGCTGAACGGGTCGCCGGGGGTAGACTCGCCGGAGAAACGCCAGATGGCCAGGGCAATGGGGGTGTATGCCAGCAAGATGATGAGCACACCGAGGGCAAATATCAGCCAGAGTCGCCGGGCGCGGGGATAACCAATGATCAGCCACAACCCCAGGGCGGGGAGTAAAAAGCCGGTGTAGAGATGGCTGTAAAGGCCGAGGGCAGCGAAGAGAATGAAGAGCACGATGAAGGCTTGAGACTGCCAATCCCCTGCTGATGGTTTGACCTGCCGGTGGCGTAACCTGACAAATTTTAAAAAAGCCCCCACCGCGAGCGTGCCGAACAGCACTGCCGGGGCGTACATCCGCGCTTCCTGGGAGTACCAGACCAGAAACGGATTGAGCGCAACCAGCAAGGCCACGACAAGGGCCACCCGCCGGTTGAAAAGCACGGTGGCCAGGCTGGCAATGACAGGAACCAGCAATACGCCCAGAAAAACCGACAGGCTGCGGACGCCGGTCTCGCTAAAACCAAACAGGCCGGTCCAGCCTTTGAGGATGAGGTAATAGAGCGGTGGCAGCCGGTCTTCAACCAGGGTAAACCCCACCTCCAAAATCCGGGGAACCGTCTGCCTGGCCCAGTAGACGCTGATCGCCTCGTCAAACCAGAGACTGTGATAGGTCAGGTTATGAAGTCGCAGGCCAAAAGCAATGAGGATGGTGGCGGGTAGCCAGAAGCGTTTGTCGTTCATGTTGGGCTGCATGCTACCACAGGAAGAAAGGAGGAGCAAAGGGCAATCTGACTCCCGGTTTGGTTGCTATTTTTAGAGATTTCCAAAATAGATTATAATAGTTTTGTAATCACAGTCTTTCAGGGTGTGCACGGAGAGAACCGATGTCTGAGGAGATGAAACGCTGCCCGTTTTGCGATGAAGAGATTAAGGCCAGTGCCATCTTCTGCAAGCATTGCAAGCAGTGGATGCCGGGATATAGTTACGAGTCGGCGGTAAGGGATATAGTTTTGGAAAGGCAAACCGCCGCGCCGGCCATGGTTGAAGTGGCCCAAACCTCGCGGGCGGAACAACTGGCCGCGGTGATGGCCTGGGCCGAGAGCGACAGGTCGCAGAGCTTTCGGGGGGTTGATTTATCGATCCAGAATTTGAGCGGGTTTGATTTGAGGGGGGTGGATTTAAGCGAGGCCGACTTGCGTGAGGCCGATTTGAGCGGGGCCAATTTGAGCGGGGCCAATTTAGCCAAAGCCAATCTGTATAGCGCCAATTTGCGGGGAGCCAATTTGCAAAAGGCCAATCTGACCGAGGGCTACCTGCGCGAGGCCGTCCTGGAAAAGGCTGATCTGAGCAACGCGATTTTACTGCGAGCGAATTTGCGGGGCGCGTTGCTGGATGGGGCCACCTTATACCGGGTAGATTTGGAGGGAGCCAATCTAAAGGCGGCCGATTTGCGGGGAGCCAATCTTAGGGAGTCCTATTTGAAAGAAACCGACCTCGGTTCGGCCAAAATGGAGGGCGCAATTCTCACCGGAGCGTTACTCATCAGAACCGATTTCACCAGTTCCGACGTTACCTCTTTTCAATATCGCCGGGCCAGCACGCTCGAGGAAGTTATCTTACCTACCGGCGAAGTCTATGACGCCTGATTGACCTCTTAAGTAGCTATTCCCTGGTCCACGTGACGGGCCAGAAAACAGTAGCCGTGCCAATCCATCACTACCAACACGTGTTCCTTAACGCCGTTTTCGTGATGAATGGTTTTATAAGTGACCTCAGGGGGGGGACCATACCTTGCTTCAATCAAATTAATGGCCGTCAAGGCGTCGGCGGCCATAATGGTATGCTCCGACACCCTTTCTCCACTGAATGTAACCTCAACTTGATACAGGCGAGTCATCGTTGAAACCTGGCCTGGCTGCTTTCAAGATTTTTGGGATGATTCATATTGTATCAAGTTGGTGGATTATTGACAAGAAGAATTCGGTTTTCGGCGGAGCGTTCGATTTCATTGATACTGTAGCGTCAGGACAGGCTTTTTTAACAATCCTCCCTCGCCATAACCGCTGTCCCAGGCAAAAAGCCGGCGGCCGCTGGACGGTCCTTCCAGCCGAATAGCCAGCACACCCCCCGCCGCGGCCAGGTTGACTTTATCAAGACCGGCAGGGTCAACTGAAAGTTTATTTTCCGTCCCGGGTTTCAGGTTGCCAGCGGAGAGCGGGGGCAGAAAGTTGGCGATAGCCGTGGCCTGGCGCAGTTGTTCAAAGGGGACGGTGGTCGTTGTTCCGCCTCGCAATGGCGCTTCAAGCAGAACGGCCTGAAAGGTTCCCTCTGTTTCGCGCAAATAAACATCGTCCTGACCGGTCAGCGATAGTTCCAGCCCGGTAATCACGCCTCCCCGGATTTTTTCCGGCAGGGTAAATTCTATCAAACTGTAATAAACGGCATCGCCCCAGGCGCCAACGTACAGGTCATCGTCTCCCCAGAGCAGGTTGGGCCAGACCGATTTGCCCCAGGCTACTTGCGCCTCTCTTGGTTCAAGGGCAATTTGACTCGTCGCCGGTGGGGAGGGTATTGGCGGTGGTTCTGGTTCCGGTGGCTCTTGCTCTTGTAGCCGCTGGATTTCGGCGGCAACTTGCTGGCGGATGTCGGGAAGTAAGTTATAGAGATTCCTGCCAGGGCACAAGGTGCGGTAGTGATCCCGGTGGCCGCTGATGATGGGATAGGTTTTGCCTTCGAGAGGATGAAGGGCCTTACCCAGGGGGTCAAGCTCTAAATCGAAACAAATGGCTCCCAGCAATTTCACCAGGGCCTCCAGAGCAGCCGGGGTTGGTTCGGCGGGGGGAGGATTGGCCGCGCTGGGTTCAAACTGGCCCAGCAAAGTAAGGCCAACTTTATGCGTGTTACTGGTCATTGTTTGACCCCCCTCCACGTAAATATTGACTGGCTGCTGGCCGCGCCAACGACCCTCGTAGATCACGCCATCCTGGCCGATCAGATAATGATACCGAATGTCTCCCCAGCCCTGGGTGAGCGCGTGATAGCGCCAGATTGCCTGGACGGCGGCCAGGGGTTGCCATTGGTTAGACGTTACCGTGTGGTGGACTACCAGAAAAGATGGGGTATGGTAGACCGGCATCCAATTGGGGCTGGCTGGCCAGCCGGTATGCAGCATCTTTCCCCATTCTTCTCGTCCAACCATTGCCAGAGCTTCTAATGTGTTGACCATTGTCTAAACCTTTTGATCGGGTTTCCATTCCACCACCTGGCCGCTACCCCGGCCGCATTTGGTTTTGGAAATAAGTTTGCCATTATCGGGTTGTCTTGTTGGGTGATGGACTTTTGCTTGAGATAATTCTACCTCATTTTTTCATTCATGACACGTTATCGGGTCAAAATGTGGTCATTGGGCCGGTAGTTAAAAGGTATTCAGCGGAGGCAGGCGATTGTCGGCGGGCCTGATTCCCCCGGACCAACGCGTTATTTTTATGGGTACTCCCACCGGATTCCAATTTTTTAGCCATTCTGCGTCTTCGGGGGAGATTCGTACGCAGCCATTAGACACCGGCGCAACCCCCAAAGCATAAAGTTGATCGTAAACTCTGCTATTGCTGGTAATCGTGTAGGGCACGCTATGAATCAGGATCGAGCCTTCTGGACCGGGAAATAGATACCACATGTAATCGGCGCGAAGGGTATTGCGGAAGAGGCCGCTGCCCCAATCCTCGCCAACCGTTCCTTCCCAGGCGGGGGTGAACATGTTGGATACCGGCGCGCCGGTACTGACCGGAACCTGGCGGATTTCAATCCCGTTTTCGTAGACGTACATAGTCTGTTCGTCCTGATTGACCAGTAAATAACGTTCAGTCTGGTTGATGGCCCCAGCCGGGACAGCAACCAGCGAGGTGGGTGTTGGTGTTGAGATTGGCGTGGTAGCTGGCGTCAACGTCCCGGGCTTCAAGCGAAGGGGCGGGGGCGTGGTCGATAGCGAGGTGGTTGGCGTGCTTGTGGGAGTGGTTGGAGAGGGGCTGACCCAGGTAGTGACGGCGATGATTTCTGGTAGCGGAGTTCTGGAAACCGCGCCAGCGGACGTTGTTCCGGTTGGCGTCGATAGGAGAAGAGCCGTGGCAGGGGGGTTAATCACTGTGGTTGGGACAGGGTCAGATAGGGTGGTGGATTCCAGGTTTGCGGCTGAGGTTGTGGCACAACCGGCCAGTAGCGGGAGGGTTAAAAACAGCACCTTGACCCAAGTTGAATTGAGTTGCGCTCTCATACGCTTTTTTTCAATGGGACAAAGTAGAGACAGGACATTGTCCTGTCCCTACCCGGCAAAAATTAAATTCTTTTTCTGAATATCTATACTTGCCATCATGTTGGTCAACGCGTTTTAGCCGTTACGGCGCCTGTATCTCAATATCCTCAAGGCGAATGTGGTCGCTCTGGAAAACACCGGCTTTATCCAAAATTTGCAGGCGCAGGCCGGTGTCGCTTTCGTAAAAACCTACCAGTAGATCATAGTGGCCAGGTGGTATAGTATCGGGAAGAGACACGGGGTGCAGGTCGATGACCTGCTCGCCGGGTTGCCAGGAGGGAGTGCCGTAAAAGCCAAACTGCGGCCTGCTATCTTTTTGGGCGACGATGTTGTTATTGGCATCTACCAGTTGGACAAAGACGGTAAAGTCAACTTCTAGCGGGGCGGTTACCTGCCAGAAAAGCGTGAGCAGCAAAGAACTGCCGGGCGTGAGGGCCTGGTTAAGATGATAGCCGGTTAAGGTGATTTGCCGGTTGAAATCCACGTTCATGGGCCGAATGGCCGTGGCCGGGATAGGGTCGGGTTGCACTTTAACTCCTTCCCGGCGAGTGAACAGGAGCAACGGCTCGTCCAGGGTTTTGAATTTGAAGATGTGCCGGGGTATATAGCTGGCCTGGAACCAATCGGTCGTTTGGACTTCGGGAATCCACGAATAGCCAATCAGAACCATATCCGGCTGATAGTGGCGAATGGCGTAGCCAAAATCGCCCCGAGCAATTTGGGCCGCCACATCGGGTTGGGCCAGTCCCACAATGTCGATGATGTGGCGACCGGACCAGTATCCCAGGTGGCCAATGTCGATAGTGGCGAGGCTGGCTGAAGCACTGGTATTGTCGGCTATCCAACGGGCGGCGTCGGGATAGACTTTGGCTTTCCAATCCGGGTTCTGCTGGACGAGGCCAAGCGTGATGGGGTACACTGCGATAAACAACGTGGTGGTAAGAATTGCAGCAATGATATATTGGGCTAAATAGTAACCGCCGCTGGCCGACGGCTGTCTGCCGCTTGATTTGTAACCCAGGCGGGTCAGGTTTTCGGCGGCAAACTGAATCCCCCGCGCTGTGAGCAACGCAACGCCCGGCATCAAGGGGGCGTAATACCATTCGGCGGTGGGAACGCCCAACCCAACAAAGGCGGTGACATACAAAACATCGCGGCCAATCATAATCAGCCACCGGCGTTCGGACCGAATCACCGGGATCAAGCCCAAAATCATCAGAACGGGAATGAGATATAGAATTTCGTTCCCCGGCTCATGCGTCCAGCGATGCCAATGGGCTAACAGGCCGTCCAAAAAACGCACTCCCAACCAGTTGAACTCACCCTGGGCCATTTTGGCCCCCAGCGTAGCCGGAAAAGGCGAGCCGTAGTAGATGAAGGCAAACAGATACCAGATTGCCGGAATACCGATGGCCGGAATAATCAGCCGCCAGCGCAGCCGTCGTTGCGCCAGAAAATCATAAATGAGTACGCTGATGCCCAGCAGCACCCCGTCTCCTCGAACCAACGCGGTAATCCCGGCCAACGCCCCGGCCAGTGGCAGGCGAGTGATCGTATAAGCCTCGATAGAGACCAGAATAAGAAACACATACAGATAGCTTTCCATACTGAACGCCATCACCAACATCGGCGATAGCGTCAGCAGCAAAGCCCCGGCCAGGCCGGTGATGCGACCGGACAGGCGACGGCCCAGATCGTAAGCCAGAATCGGAATGAGCGCAGCAAGACCGATATTGAGCGCCAACTCGGCCCGGATGGCCGAGCCAAATAGCCACGTCCCCCCGGCCAGCACCAGGGCATAAAGGGGCGTGGTGGTCACTTGCACGCGCTCGCCCAAGTTATAAACAAAGCCACGGCCAGAGGCCAGATTTTCGGCCACGCGATAGGTAATCAGGGCATCGTCCAGAATGATGACGCTGGCCCACCAGCCGGTCACTAGGCCGATTAAGCCGAGGCTCAGCATCAAGGCCGTATCCCAGGGATGGTGTTTGAGCCATTGGTTAGTTTTGGTTATCCAGGTGAAGCGCATGGTTCTCTCGGTTCCCCGACAAATGTCGAGCGACGATTATACCCCAACTGGATGGCTTGACCAATTTTTTACTGGCGACAAATAAGCCTTTAAGCCTTGAGCGGGAAATGGTCAGACTGGCCGAGAAGTGGTATACTAATTTTAAATTTATGTCAGGAACGGATCAATGTCTAAACCTGTTGTCTTTGTTAGCTATAGTCATCGGGACGAGGTCGAAAAAGAGCAGCTTGTTTCTCATTTGAAGGTTTTGGAGAGGGCAGGGGTTATTGAGTTATGGGTGGATGACCGGATTGCCGGGGGCGCAGATTGGGCCCAGGAAATCAAGCAGGCCATCGCTCGAGCCAACGTGGCCATTTTGCTCATCAGTGCCAACTTTCTAACCTCAGATTTCATCCTGGGCGAAGAGGTTCCCGCTTTTCTGCAACGCCGTCAAAGCGAGGGTTTGACCGTTTTTCCGGTCATTGCCAGGGCGTGTGCCTGGGATTCATTCGATTGGTTGGCCCAAATGAATGTCAGACCGAAAAATGCCAGGCCCATTTGGAGTGGAACCAGCGGTCAGATTGATGAAGATTTATCGGCAATTGCCAAAGAAGTGGCCACTGCAGCCAAAAAAGGTAAGGTCAGGCAAAATCCACCGCCGACACCTTCTGGGGTAATCGAACCCTTATCTGAAACTGCCGATGATCCGGATCGGGAGCAGGCGCAGAAGTTGCTTGCCACCAAAATTCGCCGTTTGCATGCGTTGCAACAACAAGAAGCGTTGTATGGCATCTCTACGCCGCCCGAAATCAGAATTGAAATCGAAGATTTGGAGACGGAAATTACCGAGTTAAAAAAACAGTTGAGTTGAGCCTAAACCTGAATAGTTGGGAGTTAAGTTTATGAGTAGATGGACACGTATCCGAATCTGGATTATTGTGGTTCTCATTGCCGTTATTTATTTGCTGACGCGGTTTGGGGTTGGTCTTTACACCGATTTTCTCTGGTTTCAACATCTGAATTTGCAGTCTGTATTTTTGACCAGCATTTGGGCCAAAGTGGGCGTAGGTTTGGCTGTGGCCATCCCTTTTGCCCTGATTTTTTTGGTCAACATTCTGATTGCCCGGTGGCAATCTGTGCGCAATGTTTTGTTTTTCAGTGAAGAAACCCTGGTGGCTCAGAAGTTTGTGGTATGGCTGATCTGGGGAACTACCTTGTTTCTAAGCTGGGTGGTCGGTACGGCGGCGTCCGGCAATTGGCTGCTATTTTTGCGTTTTCTTAAGCAACAGTCATTTGGCCTGACCGATCCTGTTTTTAACATAGATGCCAGTTTTTATTTATTTAGCCTGCCGTTCTACCATTTTATTCAAACCTGGCTGATTATCGTCCTTTTTCTGTCGTTGATTGGCGCGACGGTTATTTATACTTTGGCTCAACAGAACAACCTGGCCGAAGGCCGAATTATTATCTTGCCGCACGTGCTGCTTCATCTTTCGGTGCTGGGGGCGCTCATTTTCTTCACCTTTGCCCTGGGACACTGGTTAAGTTTGTTTGATCTGATGTATTCGGAGCGCGGGGTAGCCTTTGGGGCCAGTTACACCGACATCAATATTTCCATGCCGGCCTTGTGGGTAATGGTGGTCACGGCCATTACGGCGGGAGTGATGTTGTTGTTGAATACCGTTTTTCGCCGGGCCGCGTTGAGTTTGCTGGCGGTTTTTTTGTGGATTGTGGTGGGAATTGTGGCCACGGGCCTTATCCCGGGAATTATCCAGCGCTACGTGGTTGAGCCTAACGAACTGGCCCGCGAAACGCCCTATATCCGGAACAACATCACCTTTACCAGGGTGGCCTATGGCCTGGATAAAATTCAGGAACAGGATTTCCCCAAATTAGAACCTCTAACCCAGGAAACCCTGGCGGATAATGCGGCTACGATACGTAATATCCGTTTGTGGGATTATCGCCCACTGCTGCAAACCTACCAGCAAATCCAGGCAATCCGCCTGTATTACAATTTTCTTGATGTTGATATGGATCGGTATGTGATTAATGGTGAATTGCGCCAGGTGACCCTGGCCCCTCGTGAGTTGGTTAAAGAACAACTTCAGTCACCAACCTGGGTCACGCGAAAGCTGCAATTTACCCACAGCTATGGTGTGGTAATGAACCCCATCGATGAAGTGACGCGTGAAGGGTTGCCGCAGTTGTGGATAAAAGATTTGCCGCCGGTTTCCAGTATTGATCTGAAGGTAGAGCGTCCCGAGATTTACTACGGCGAGGCCACCAACGATTATGTTTTTGTCAAAACCACCGAACGTGAGTTCAACTACCCCAGTGGCGACCAGAATGTTTACGCCAATTACCAGGGCGGGGGCGGGGTGGTGTTAGACAGTTATCTCAAGCGTCTGGCCTTTGCCTTGCGTCTGGCCGATATGAATATGCTGCTCAGCCAGGAGTTCACCCGCGAGAGTCGAGTTTTAATCTATCGCAATATTCGGGAACGGGTGCAACGGATTGCGCCTTTTCTGGAATATGATCGGGACCCCTATGTATTGATTGGGCCGGATGGTCACTTGTATTGGCTTCAGGACGCCTACACTATTTCGAGCCGTTTTCCTTACTCCGAGCCGTTTGGCGAGATCAATTACATCCGTAACTCCGTTAAAGTGTTAATTGATGCTTATGATGGTTCGTTGATCTTTTATGTAGTTGATGAGGCGGATCCTCTGGTCAGAACGTACGCCGCTATTTTTCCCCAGCTTTTCACCCCCATGAGTCAAATGCCAGATTGGTTAAAAGCGCATTTGCGTTACCCGGAAGACCTGTTCCGTATCCAGGCCGAGATGTTTCGCACTTATCACATGGGGGATGTCAACGTTTTTTATAATAAAGAAGATGTGTGGCAGGTGCCCCAGGAAACTTTCGCCGGCAACACCCAACCGGTGGAACCTTATTACGTGATTATCCGTTCTCCCGGCCAGGACGATAGCGAATTTGTGTTGATGCAGCCGTTTACGCCCAACAACAAAGAGAACCTCATCGCCTGGATAGCCGCCCGCTGCGACGGCGAGCATTACGGTGAATTGCTGGTCTATCGTTTTCCCAAGCAGGAATTGATTTTTGGCCCGCTGCAGATCGAGGGTCGCATTGACCAGACCCCGGAAATTTCGGCCCAAATCACTTTATGGGGCCAGGGCGGCTCCGAGGTTATTCGGGGCAATCTGCTGGTGCTGCCGGTTGGTAACTCGTTGCTTTATGTAGAGCCGCTGTACCTCCGGGCCGAGCAGGGTCAAATTCCCGAACTCAAACGTGTCATTCTTGCCTCTGGCGACCAGATTGTGATGCGAGAGACATTAGAGGATAGTCTGCTGGCCCTGTTTGAAGGCGAACCTGCGGTGGCTGCGGTCGAAAGACCGGCGGCAACGGAGACAGCGGAACCGGCGACTCCTCAAGAAACAACCCCAGCCGCGCCAATTGAACCGCTTAGTGACGACGTGGCTGAATTGGCCCGCGCCGCTTCCGAATACTACGAGGCGGCTCAAGTTGCCCTCCGCCAGGGCGATTGGGCCACTTACGGCGAGAAATTGGAACAAATGAAGGCGGTGTTGGATAAACTGGTCGAGTTGACCGGGGCAGAGTGAGGTAAGATAAGGGTTTGTTTTTGAAGCCAGCAAGTGCTGGCTTCTTTGTTTTTAAGGCAATCTTACTCGACTTCTGAGAACAAGTGCGGTATACTAAACTCAGCTAATCCAGGCCTGAAAGGTTTTTGAGACCTTTGAGGTTTTTAACCGGACAGTCCTTTAACAAGAGAATCCAGGTAATGAGTACCCTAACCCAAAAGAAAGTTTTACAGGCAGTCAGAGCAGCGCAAAAACAAGGCAACACACCTGACTTCAGCGGGACAGACCTCAGCCAGGTGGACCTCAGCGGGGTGAACCTTACCGGGGCATACTTTATTGAGGCGAATCTCAGCCAGGTGAATTTTAACCAGGCAAATCTCGTTGGGGCGAACCTCAGCCAGGCGGACCTCAGCGGAGCGCATCTCCGCCGGGTGAATTTTGGTGGGGCAAACCTCAGCCGTGCCAATCTCAGCCAGGCCAACCTCAGCGGGGCATATCTCAGCCGGGCCAACCTCAGAGGCGCAGACCTTGGTGGAGCTAACCTTGTTGAGGCCAATCTCAGCCAGGCCAATCTTAGCGGTGCGAATCTCAGCGGAACCGACCTCAGTGGAGCCGACCTTGGCCAGGCGGAACTCATCTGGGCGGATTTCGACCAGGCCCTCCTCAACGGAGTGAATCTGAGCCAAACGGATCTCACCGAGGCAGACCTGAGCCAGGCGAGCCTTCGCGGTGCGAATCTCAGCGAGGCGGACCTCTTCAGGGCAAACCTGAGCCAGGCAGATCTCAGCCAGGCGAATCTTATCTGGGCGGACCTCTGCCAGGCCAACCTCAGTGGGGTCAGTCTCAACCAGGCGAACCTTAACCGGGCCAGACTTGACGGGGCAGATTTCAGCCGGGCGGTGATAGGGCTGACTTCTTTTGGAGACGTTGCTCTGAATGCGGTTAAGGGGCTTGACTGCGTGGAACACCTTGGCCCTTCGACCGTTGGGCTTGACACGCTCTCCCGTTCCAGGGGTCAAATTCCCGATGTCTTTCTCCGTGGCTGCGGTCTCAGCGATGTTCAGATAGAAACGGCCAAATTCAACAATCCCGACCTGCCCTTTGATCAAATCATGGCTATTACCAATAAAATTCACGAATTGTTACTTGAACAAACTACTCTCTCGTGCTTCATTAGCTACGCTCGCGAGGATGAAGTTTTTGCTCAACAACTCCACAACGACCTTCAACAAAACGGCATCCGCTGCTGGTTTTCCGCGGAGGCCATGAAATTTGGTAATGATAAAGGCAGGCCAACCATCGACTATGCAAGTCGCTTATACGACAAGCTACTCCTTATTCTGTCCGAATGTTCGATTAACCGCAGTTGGATAAAAAGGGAGGTTGAAGATGCTTTTAAAGAGGAAGACAGGCGTACTGAAATGGTATTATTCCCCGTACAGCTCGACGAAACGGTACTGGAAACAGATCAAGCCTGGGCTACCGATATTCGCCGTACCCGGCATGTCGGCGATTTTAGTCAGTGGCAAGACCAGGAGGTTTATCAGCAATCCCTGACCCAACTATTGCGGGATTTAACGGTTAAAGAGGAATGACCAATTTCTATCTCAATTGAAGCCGGCTTTTGCCGGCTTTTTTCATGGAAAAACCACATAGCCCGCTTTTGGGGCGGGCCATGTCGGTACGCAAAATTTAACCTTTACGGCTTCCTCCAAGAGGGAAGGATTTCGACCGGCAGGTTCAATGCCAGTCCGATACCGTTTCGTATGTCGACGATCTGATGTTTATCTATTTCAATCATGGTCGCCTTCGGTTGGATCTGTGTGTATCTCTCAAAATTTTCTTCCAGCCTTTTATTTTTATGCTGCTGGCAAACGTGTTATAATAGAAGGCAATTCCGGCGGCTCCACTCGGAGCGTCTAGAATGCTTGCCATTGGAAAAAAGACCAAAAAACATGTGACATGTGACACGCTTAAGATGTCACCGGTGGCGCCCGTCAAAGCGCAGGAGGAGAACAATGACACAAAAAAAAATAATTTCGATAAGTATTCCATTAATATTTCTTGCCTTCGCGGTTTCTGGATGTGGTAGAAGTTGTCCACAAGATGGAAAATGGGAAACCGGAGAAGAATCGGGAGTAACAAGTATTGTTGTTGAAAATTGTACTGTACCGTATGTGTATTATACAATTACAGTTTCGGGGGTCCAATATTCTGGAACCATTGCAATGTTGGACACCTGTCGAATAGATAATCAGCAATTTAATTGCCCGGAAATAGGATATCCAATTCCTAGATACACAGTTTCCGGGAAATTTACAGATAACACTGCGGAAGGTCAATTGATTTTAACGCAAGGATACCGTGATTTAACTCAAGATGTGACATTAGATTGGAAGGCGTCGCCACCGCAATAATAAAGATGAGGATTGGAATCGAACCTGCCGGAGGTCGAGCCTTTGAGCCTGCGGGGGTGGTTGATCGAGGCGTCTCGTCCCGTGCTCGACACGGGGTGGTGGGCATCGAAGAGATTGACCGTTGTCCTCACTGCGGGGCGGAGGCAACCTTGTTCAAACGGGGTGAGTTTGAGAGGGTCAAATAGTTTCTTCTATTCCGGAATTAATTGTTTAACTCGTTACCAAACTACCGTTTGGTAATGCATTTGCCCTCAAAACTCCGTTTTGAAGACCACACAATACCCAAACAGAGTTTGTGCAGCAAGCTCGTTCCCAATCTCCAGATTGGGAACGAGCGGAACACTTGATTCCCTAGCTTCTTCCAAGATTATTTTTATTTCAACTCCTCTAGTCCCCTCCTGCAATAGCCCGCATAATTTTCTCTTCATCAAATTCATCACTAGCATATTCAGTTACTTTTTCCCGGTCTCTCAACACCACCATCCGGTGGCTACAACGCATTACTTCTTCTAACTCTGATGAAATAAACACACACGCCTTGCCTTCGTCGGCCAGTTCAAGCACCAGTTTTTGAATTTCAGCTTTGGCGCCTACATCGATACCTCTGGTGGGTTCATCCAGAATTAGCAGGTCGGGTTGTGTGGCCAACCAACGCGCCAGGATAACCTTCTGCTGATTACCACCACTCAGGTTTCTTACCAATTGATCGGCTGTGGGCGTATTAATATTGAGCAACTTAATGTACTGGTCGGCAATTTCATACTGCGCTCGGGGACTGAGGAATTTGAACCAACCCTTATTGGCCTGGACGGCCAGGATGATATTTTCTCTGACGGTCAGGTCGTCCACCAGCCCTTCCGCCTTCCTATCTTCAGGGCAAAAGGCAACACCTCTGGCAATTGAATCGCGGGGCGAGTAATTTTTAACAATTTCCCCTTCAAACTGCAAGGTGCCACTATCAGGTTTGTCTATCCCAAATAACAAGTTGGCGGTTTCTGTACGTCCTGATCCCAGTAACCCGGCAAACCCGACCACTTCTCCGGCATGCAAATCCAGGTCAAAGGGTTCAATCGCACCGGTACGACTAAGCTGTCTGGCTTGAAGCAGCGCATCTTCTTTAATATGCTTACTGCTCTCAATTTTTATTTTAGTCATATCATCTAAGGCGCTGAGACTCCGGCCGATCATTTTTGCCACTAACTCGAGCATCGGCAAGGAAACCATGTTGTAAGTTCCAACCAATTTTCCATTTCTGAGAACCGTTATTCGATCCGCCACTTCGTACGCTTGGTCAATGAAATGGGTAATGAAGATAATCCCCATGCCTTCATCTTTTAATTTACGCATCACCTCGAAGAGCTTCGCGGTTTCATTGGCATCGAGACTTGAGGTCGGCTCATCGAGGATTAAAATTTTGGCCGAGGAAATCTCTAGCGCCCGCGCAATAGCGGCCATCTGTTGGATAGCCACTGAATACATTTCCAGGGGCCGCGTTACATCGATATTAATATTCAGCCGGCGAAGAAGTTGGTCGGCCCTGTCGTTCATTGCTTTCCAATCAATGCTCCCGAATTTCTGGGGCTCCCGGCCCAGCAAGATATTTTCGGCTACGGTGAGATTAGTGCAAAGATTGACTTCCTGATAAACCGTGCTGATACCCAGGCTTTGAGCATGTTGAGGGGATTTTATGGAGGCTTCTTTGCCATAAAGCAAGAGAATGCCCTGGTCTTGTCGCTCAACACCGGTCATTATTTTGATTAGCGTAGACTTACCGGCGCCATTTTCGCCCATCAAAGCATGAATCTCACCGCTCTTGAGCGTAAAGTCTACATTATCAAGGGCCTGCACCCCTGGAAAGGATTTATAAGTACCTTTCAGTGCCAGAACATCTTTATTATTAGACTCCACCATAATACGCTGTGCCTCCGTCTTGGATAAACAACCTTAAATTATGAGTGCTTTCTTCTCATATAGAATAGACTTTGAATGCCGAGGAAGATCAGGGTCAGGGCGCCGACGCCGATGCGCGTCCACCATGAGCTCAAAGTGCCATTAAATTGGAGAATAGAGACGATCGTACCGTTAATCAAAACCCCAAACAGGGTGCCAACTGGATTTCCTACACCACCCGTTAACATTGTCCCCCCGATCACCGCCGAGGCAATGGCATCCAATTCCATTCCCGGGGCGTACCCGCCATAGCCTGAAAGTAAAGAAATACTGAATACAATCCCGCCCAAAGCAGAACAAAAACCGGCCAAGGCATACACGGTGAGTTTGGTGCGGGCGACCGGAAAACCCATTAACAAAGCCGATTGTTCATTATTGCCAATCGCATAGATCGTGCGACCAAAGCGGGTGAAGTAACACAGATAAATTACCACCAATAACATCACCGGGCCAACAAGGGTAGGAATATACACGTACACTTTTTCAAAGAAGGGAATATAAAGTTTTGTTAAGGCCAAGTAACGATAAACAGGATCCTTAATTGTTAAAGAAGCCAGGGTGATGATATAAGCCATCCCCCGCGCAAAAAAGAGGCCCATTAAAGTGACGATAAAAGGTTCTACTTTGAAGAAATGAATAATCCAACCTTGGACAAACCCAAAAACAACGCCCATCACTAACATCAGAGGGAGCACTACATACGGACTCACACCGTTGAACAGTAAAGCGGCCGATGCGGCCGTGGTTAGGGCAATAACCCCGGCTACAGATAGATCAATTCCTTTGGTCAGGATCACCAGCGTCATGCCAATAGACACCAGCAACAGGCTGGCCTGGTTAATAAACAGGTTAAAAAACACCTGCGGTTTTTGCATGGCCGGATACATCCAGCCGCCGGCCATGTAGACCAGGATAAAGATGACGATGGTGGTCAGCAGGGGGCCGTTATCTAACAAGAAACGCTTAGTTCGTTGCATCATGTTGGATTCCTTTACCTAGGAAGCTTTACTCGCCCTTGGATTACCTGGGGCTGGTTATTGCACCGTATCGTAAAGCGAATGTCAAAATTCGAGACAGGATTTGTGTTCAGACCTTCTTTTTGAGCGCTCAACAATATGTCACCAATGAAAGACCCCTCCACCTCATCGCATTTTTTCCCGGCGTGTTCCACCGTCATGCCGACGTTCTTGCCTTGGGGATATAACCTGGCATTCGGGAAAATCATGCCGACAGAAAACGGTTTCTTTTCTCCCGGGTCAAATATGAAAGTCCACTCCTCAACTTTTATCTGGATGGCGGTGCTTTCACCTATAAAAGCCGCCTCTGGCTTTTGGGTAATGATTGTTGTCTTGCCTTCTCCCAACCACTCGCCGGGTTCGGACACAAGGCAAAGTCCTTCTTGCAGGGTCCTGCATTCGGACGGTATATCCAGCGAAAGCTCTCCCGGCACTCTTGTGGGTTTTTCGGTTTGCATCGTGTTGCAGCTGGCCAGAAGGATGAACAAGATGAACAATAAAATGCTGCATATTCTTTTCATGATATTTTGGGTGCGGCAACCTTCCGCCTCAGCGGTAGGTCGAGGCACATCCTCCTTTTTTAGGATTACAACCTATCACTTACTATTTTACCACTACCTCTTTCCGCTCAGAGAATTTGTACAAAAACCGACGTGTATAATCAGAGTAAAGCATGATCACAACCAAGACCAGCACGGCTCGACCGGCTAAGAGGGCGTTAGCGGGTACACCAAAGGTATACATGGTGATAGTAAAGGTCCAAATGAGAAGCGCGCCAATCACACTGGCCATGAGAGAAAACCGCCCGCCCGACATGAGGGTGCCGCCGATAACCACGGCTAAAATGGCGTCCAACTCATAAAGCAGGCCAATATTATTGGCATCAACCCCGTGAATGTAAGAACCGAGGATCAGGCCGGCAATGGCGCTGCAAAAACCACAAAATGTATAAGCGAACAGTTTGATATTTTTTTCGCTGATCCCACTGTAATAAGTGGCTTTTGAATTGATCCCAACCGATTCGATGAACAAGCCGATGGAGGTTTTACGCACCAAAAACCAGGCCAACACAAACACCACCGCCACAATATAGATTGAAACCGGCAGCCCAAAAATAAACCCATTTCCAAACCAATAATAGGGCTCATAATAAACCGTCATAATTTGACCGTTGGTAATGAGTTGGGCAATGCCCCGGCCGGCTACCATGAGGATCAGGGTGGCGACCATCGGCGAGATTTTACCCCTTGAAACCAGGAAGCCATTCCACAAACCGCACAGGGTGCCGGCCAACAGGTCAACCACCACCACAATCCACAAAGGAGTATTGGTGGTATTGGCGGCCAGGACCCTATTTTCGATCAATACGTTGCCCAGGGCTGGATTGATCAAGACTGTACTCACAGCGGCAGAGATAGCGATGACAGCGCCTACTGAAAGATCAACACCGCCCGTGGCAATCACCAGGGTCATGCCGATCGCCACCAACATCAACGGGGCTGAATTGTTAAAAACGTCAATGAGACTTCCAAATAAATGGTCTTCCAGTATGCCGATTTTAAAGAAGCTAGGGGCAAAAATCGCATCAACAATTAAAAGCAAAATCAGGGCAGCGAGGGGCCAAAATAGCCGGCTCTCGCGCATACGTTTGAGTAAAGGCATGTTATTTTTCATAAATTTCCTGCCATTGTTTGGATAATGGTCTGATCATCAATATTACCAAAGAATTAAATAAGTTCTGTATTATAACCAAACATGCTATTTTTCGCAAGAGGATTTTTTAGCTTTTTATAGAGAGAAGCGGCGTAGGGTTAACGCCGCTTCTCAACTATTGTTTATACGAGAGTATTTACGATTAACTCAATGCGTCGCGCGGCAGAACGACTTAGTACTGGCGGCTCGGCAGCAACTCAGCCGCATTGTCAGGATAGTAAACGGTTTCGTTGGTGAGAGTTTCCGGCTCGACAGGTTCGCCGTTGGCCAGAGCCAGAGACATCTCCATAACCTGCGGGCCAAGCAGCGGGTTGCATTCCACATCGGCTTGCACCCAACCATCGATCATCAGTTGGAAACCGCCGCGGGTGCCATCAACGGAGACGATCTTGATGTCGCCGGGTTTGAAACCAGCGGCCTTAATCGCTTCAACCGCGCCAATGGCCATATTGTCATTGTGGATGAACGCGCCATCAATCTCGTCACCGTATTTCTTTAAGAAGGCTTCCATAACCGGTTTACCTTCGGCTGTAGTGAAGTTGCCGGTCTGCGAGTCGATAATTTCGATGTTCGGGTTGAGATTTTCGCGGAAACCTTTGGCGCGGCCAACCGCAGCGCCGGAGCCGGTGGTACCACTGAGTTCAACAATCTTGCCGCCATCGGGGAGCAGCTTGTTCATTTCATCAGCAGATCTTTGGCCTTCCAGAACCATGTCCGAACCAATGTGGGCGGCATAGAGGGACGGGTCGGCCGAGACGGAGCGGTCTACGATAATGACCGGAATGCCCGCGTCTTTGGCTTCGGTGAGCACCGCATCCCAACCATCCTCAACCACCGGCGGCAGCGCAATCACATCAACACCCTGTTGGATACAGGTACGCATCGCAGAAATCTGGTTTTCTTGCTTCTGTTGCGCATCGGAGAAGATCAGTTTGACGCCCAATTGTTCAGCAGTTTGCTTCAATGAAGCGCTGTTAGCAGTACGCCAGTCGCTCTCGGCGCCAAGTTGAGGGTAGCACACGGTCAGGTCTGCATAGGTCTTCTTACCAGCAGCTGGCGCTGCGGCTTCGGATTGGGCCGCTGCAGGTGCTGCCGCACCTCCGGCTTTGAGCGCCTCTACGTCGGCTTTGAGCGCGCTTACTTCAGCCTTAAGCGCCTCTACGTCAGCTTTGGAGGCCGCGTCAACCGCTTGCTGCTGGGCACAGCCTACCACTGCGAAAGCTATAACCAATACTACAATTAACAATAGAACTTTGGAAAACTTCATTGTCACTCGCTCCTTTTCTCTATATAATATAAATTGATAGGGCTAAAAATACGTGTTTCTCCCGGGATAAAACACTATTATTAGTGTATATATTAGTGAGATAAATTTCAATGAGTTTTTCTTGGGGATGTGTTGAAATTTATATTGTGTATTTTGGTGACAAAGGCACTCTTTCCGCAGAAGGTGTAATTTTTTTCGATAAAAATTAATTATTTTTTGATTATGGCTTCCCTATCTAATACTTGCGGGTTGGTAGGATTTCCGCAGCGTTATTAGGGTAATAAATGCTTTCCTCAGATGGGATCCACTTGGGCACCGGTTCGCCGTTGACCACTTTCAGGGCTAAATCAAAAAACTGTGGGCCAAGGAGCGGATTGCACTCAACCGTCGCGTTCAATTTACCCTCAATCATAGCCTTAAAAGCGTCCCGGACGGCATCAATCGACACAATCTTGATGTCTTCACCCGGCTTCAGGCCATATTCTTCAATGGCCTTGATGGCCCCGATGGCCATGTCGTCATTGTGGGCATAAAGCGCGTCAATCTCATCGCCGTAGCGATTCAGGAAGTCTTCCATCACTTCCTTACCCCTGGCCCGGGTGAAGTCGCCAGATTCAGAAGCAATGATCTCCATGTCTGGATAATTTTTCAGGACTTCTCTAAATCCTTTGTAGCGGTCATTAGCCGGAGCAGAGTCTATCGTACCTACCAATTCAACGATCTTGCCCTTGCCGAGCAGAAGGCCAACCATCACCCGGCCAGCATTTCTACCTTCTTCGACAAAGTCAGAGCCAACGTGGGTTACGTAGAGGTCTTCAGGCACATCCGCCCGGCGGTCGACCAAGATAACCGGAATGCCGGCATCTTTGGCTTCCTGGAAAACATCTTCCCAACCGGTTTCGACCACTGGTGGAATACCAATCACATCCACCTGCTGGGCAATGAAGGAGCGGATGGCTTTGATTTGATTTTCCTGTTTTTGTTGAGCATCCACGAATCTCAATTCGACCCCCAATCTCTCGGCTTCTTCTTTGATGGAGGCCGTATTACCGGTTCGCCAATCGCTCTCGGCCCCGATTTGGGCATAACCAACCACCAGGTCCTCATAGGACTTCTTGGCTTTGACTGGTTCTTCTGGGGTGGGCGTTGGTAGTTCAGGCGTAGATTTAACCCCACACGCTGCTATGGCAAAGATCACGGTTAATACAACAGCCAGATACATAACAATCAAAAGCGGCCTCTCCATTCGTTATCATTCCTTTCTTGATCACTTCGTTGATTATTTTTCGTTCGAGTTGCTCTTTAGAGGAATCACAAGCGTTACCCGGGTGCCTGTTAGGTATTGGCTACTGATTGACAGACCATACTGTTTGCCATAATACAGCTTGATACGCCTGTTAACATTTTCAAGCCCAATGCCGGTTTTCTCAAATTTGATTTCATCAGAATCGTTATCTAACTTGGCCTGGATTTGAGCCAGCTTGTACCGTGTGCAGCCAATGCCATCATCTTCTACTTCGAGCAAAATCTTGTCTTCATCTTCTCGTCTGGCTCGCACGGTAATGACGCCGCCCTCTCTTTTGTTCTTAATGCCGTGATAAAGCGCGTTTTCAACCAGCGGCTGTAAGGTCAGTTTCAAGATCGTACTATCTAATACATTGGGGTTCACCTCGATCCTGTAATCTAAAATATTTCTATAGCGCATCTTCTGAATGGCCAGGTAGCTTCTGACATGTTCAATTTCTTCCCGGATGGTGATCCAATCTTTGCCTTTGCTCAGGGTGATTCTGAAGAAGCTCGACAATGCACTGACAATCTCCACCACCTGATCGGTTTTTTGGGCTTCGGCCATCCAAACAATCGCATCCAGTGTATTGTAAAGAAAATGCGGGTTAATCTGCGCCTGCAGCGCTCTGAACTCAGATTTTTTCAGGTTTTCTTGCTCTTTAACTTTGGCATCCAGCAACTCCCTGATTTTGCCGATCATAATGTTAAAACTCATCCCCAGTTCAGTAATTTCGTCAACATTATCGTGGGTTACCAGCGCTTGTAGATCATTTTTGGTAATGGTGGTGGTTACATCGTGCAGTTTTTTGATTGGGATGTAAATGCTTCTAGAAATGGCTACCGCAGCTATAGCGGAAAAGCCGACGGCGCCGAACATCAGCACAATATAGGTGATAGCCGAACGAATAAAACTTTGTTGTGTTTCTCGATAGTTTTGTTCTGCCCGATTCACTTCAAACAACATATATTCCTGCACAAGGTCATTAACCAGGTCCGAAACCCCTCTAATGTTTTCCAACACCTGCTCGTTTTCGTCCACTTTGCTGCCGTGCTCAATCTGTGTCCCCATCCGGTCAACATAGCGGGTCAGGGTTTCCATCGTCCTGAGAAGCACTTCGAGTTTGATCTTGGCTTTATCCGAGTCGGTATTTTCGATCATCCACCAAAGTTGGTTGTTTACATTATCAATAATTTCGTACTGCTTACCGTTCTGAAACTCCTTTTTCCCGGCCACAATGTACCACATTTCCGAATCAATAGCAGGCTTGATGTACCCATTGATGCTGTTGGCCGTGGTGATGTTGGTAATAATGGCATCATATTGACGGTTGTATTCCAAAACCCGCATAAACAAGACCGCATTGGTTGTGCTCATCATCAGGATCACAATGCAAAAAGATAGCAGGATTTTTGCCCTGATGGATAAATTTATTCCGGCAAAAAAGTCGATGATTCTGCCGATGTATTTGAGTGAAGATTTTTCCGTTGAATCCTGTTTCACGCGATTCACTACGCCGGTAAGGAGGTGTCGGTAGTCACGCGTCAACGCTTTTCGAAGCATTTTTTTCACTTTCCTTTCGAGCCAACATTGAACAAAAAAGGATGTGGGCGACGTTTGTCAAGTTTCTTTATGCTGTCTGAACCTGTAATCGAAATTTTTTGGGGGAAACGTTGGTATTTTTCTTGAAGACATGGCTAAAGTAGTGGGGATCGTTATAGCCTATCTGGTAGGAGATCTCGAAGGTTTTTAAGGTGGTTGTTCTCAACAGTTCTTTGGCCTTTTTGATTCTAATCTGCGTCAGGTATTCCTTGAAGGTTTCGCCAGTTTCTTGACTAAACACTGCGCTGAAATGGCTGGGACTCAGACTGACGCGGGCGGCAACTTCACTCAGGGATATATCTGGATCTGAATAGTGAGCGTCGATATACTCTTTGGCCTGATGAATCATCTCTACGTATTGATTGTTTGCCTGACTATCCCTAAACTCCAGGACGCTGACGAGGATTTTTTGCGCCTGTTCCCTGATTTGGTCCATTGTTTTGATGTTCATCAATAACGTTTCAATATGATTAATCTCGGGGATAATCTGGTCAATACTTCCATTCAGTTCTTTTACAAATTTTGCGGTGGTTAGAACAACATCAACAAAGATATAATTTTTAATGAGATACGATCTAAGGGCAGTTTCGCTAAATGGCTGAATGTAGGCATTAAAGAGATCGTTGAATTCGTCTTTTGTCCCACATCTCAAGTAATTTTCAATAACAGACTTGTCCAGCTTGAGTAGCTCCGTTTTATCAACTTCGCTGGCAGGGCCAAGTCTGCCCTTTTCCTCGATTACATTTTGGGCATTTGCCAACGCTTCAACAAAGGATTGGTAGATATCTCCGATCCGTTTTTTGGGATGCCCGACTCCGACGGTTAGGGTACACTTTGTTTTACTGTTTATCTCGTGGGTAATCAGCTCCAGGAGAAAATATCCCTCTTCCTCCAGATATTCAACATAGTGTCCTTTCAGGATCAGGACAAGCTCTTCCATGTCCTTTTTTAATAGGAAAACATCTGGATTATTCCCTACCAATCGTGAGACAATTTGTTGAACTTGTTGGTATTCGTAGTAGTCAAACCCTTCTGTACAACCATGAAGCTCAACCTTGATAATAATAACCAGATAGTATTTGGCAACGATATCCATCTCCAACATCTGACTTTTTTCAATGGCTTCCGATGAGGAAATAGCGCCCATGACCAGTTTGAGTAAGAATCTTTCCCTGAGGGTAGCCCGGTTCTCGGCAATTTGCTCCTTTAACTGCTGCAATTGTTCCTCTTCGGCCTTCTCTTGTTCAATCTTTAAGGCAACTTTTTTTAATAAATTGTGTAAATCTCGTACCCCCACCGGCTTTAAGAGATATTCTGTAACCCCTAACTTGACTGCTTCCTGAGCATAGTTAAACTCATCATGCCCGCTAAGAATAATGACCTTTACCTGCGGCATCCGCTCTCGTACAATCTTGCAAAGCTGCAAACCGTCCATAAACGGCATCTTGATATCTGTAATCAATACATCAGGTTGAGTGGTTTCAATTAACGGCAGGGCAATTTCTCCATCCGGCGCTTCGCCACAAAATTCAAAGCCGGCCGCGGTCCAATCGACGTTATCGCGAATGCCTTCCCTGGCAATGATCTCATCTTCAACGAGAAAGATTTTATGTAGCATTTTCAGTCTCCATTCGTCGATTTTACATCCCTGTTATTAATTTTGTTATGATTTATTCTCCAATTGTCTACGCTGTTATCGTTCCCGTTATCGATGACGGAACAAAGACGATTATATATAAAAAACACATTACTGTCGAGTCTTGCCTTGCCCCAAAGTTATGCTTTGGCCCAATTATATCATAAACGGTGGAACCCGCCTACCGTACCATTGACCCTGCACCTCAATCGGTTTATAATTGAGAGTGTAATTGTCCAAACCATAGGAGCACCCTATTGACACCGCTATACATTTTGCGTGGTATCCCGCTTTTTAAAAATCTAGAAAATGATGACCTCAAACTCATTGCCAGTAAACTGTACAAAGTAAGTTATGCCAAAGATGAATTTGTTTTTAATGAGGGTGATGTCGGCGACACCATGTATCTGGTTGAGTCAGGTCAGGTAGTGGTAAAGCACAAAGAAACCAACGAGGTCATTGCCTATTTGGGACCGGGCAGCTTTGTGGGAGAAATCTCTTTGTTACTGGCCCAACCGCGCACTGCCAGCTTACAGGTGGTGATTGACGCCGAATTGTGGGCGTTACGCAAAGCCGATTTTGAAGAATTGCTTAACACCCGCCCGTCCATTGGTTTGGAGATGATGCGCGAGTTGAGCCAGCGTTTGGTCGCTACCACCCGTCGCAAAAAGCGGCAGATGGTCCGCCGGATTACGGCCCTGATCCCTGCCCGCAACGGCCAATCGGTCTGGGGCGGTTTTGACCTAGCTCAGGCCCTGTACTCCCAATTGAAAAGCCCCGTCGGGGTCCTGCCCCTGCCGCAGGCCAGATTGGATAACATCGTTACCCTGAGCGGTGGGGTAATGTTTTTGGATAACGACAGCCTGGATGAAGCCGCTTTGGCCAAAAGCTTGAGCTATCAGGTTGAAGTTTACAAACATATTATTATTGTTGTGCCCGACACCCTTGACTCGCTGGCCGAAAAAGCCGTTGGCCTGGCCGACACGATTGTGGCTGTGGGTGACCCCCCGGCCTGGTTGTCAGCCTATAAGGCCAAACAGGATGTGTGGGTGGTCAGCGGAACTGAGACTGATTTGTGGCGCACCGCGCGCCGCCTGACCAACCGCACCGTTGGTCTGGCTTTATCCAGTGGCGGGTCGCGGGGCCTGGCCCATTTAGGCGTGCTGAAGGTTCTGCTGGCAGAAGACATCCCCATTGATTTGGTAGCGGGCACCAGCGCCGGAGCTTGGTTTGGCGCGTTTTTTGCCGCCGGTTGGGGAGTGGAGCGTTTTGACCAATTTGCCCAGGAAATCAAAAACTTTACCAAATTCTCCAATTGGGACTTCAACATCCCGCCCCGCACCGGTATTGCCAGAGGTCGCAAGGCGCGGGATAGGGTGATTGACCGCTCGGTTGAGGGTCGTACCTTTGAAGACCTGAAAATTCCCTTGTGCATTGTGGCCGCCGACATTTTGACCGGCGATGAAGTTGTGTTCGACTCCGGCTCGCTGGCCGATGCCATCCGCGCCAGCCTTAGCGTGCCGGTGCTGGCCGACCCCTGGTACTATCAGGGCCGTTTCCTGGTTGACGGCGGCATTGTCAACCCTTTGCCCGCCAATATTCTGCGGGATCGTGGCGCCGACATTATTATCGCTTCCAGCGTGGTCCAACCCCTCAGCGAGTCTTATGCCGGTAGCCGCGATAAAATGCCCAATATCCTTCAGATTGTGTTTAATATCTACAGCGCGATGGAAGCGCAAGTGGTTGAAGAACAGTTACCCTTGATTGATGTGCTGATTCAGCACAAAGTCTCGGCCAAACACACGCTGGATTTTGAACACGTGCAAGACCTGGTACAACTCGGCGAGAATACCGCCCGCCAGATGTTACCCGCCATCAAACAAGCCATTGCCCCTCCCCCCGAAATGTGATTGCCTTATTAAAACAGAATACGTATATTGAAGAATTGTACCAGGAATAGACCAAGTAAGGGAGCAACTGATGAACGATAAAACTATAACCCCGGATATATTAGAGGATATTGACAAGGTGGAGTTTGAAGACTTGTTCGATGTCCAAGAAATGCAG